>NZWD01000038.1 GCA_002698225.1 Methanobacteriota archaeon
ATTGCCCACTTCGCCAACGGCTCGACTTCAGAAGCCGTGTTGACCTTCAACCGCTTCCAGGATGGCAAGCTAATCCACACCGAGACTGGTGCGACTCCTCTCAGTGATGACTACCAGCTGATTGGTCAGGATTGAGTGGTGCCGGGAGGGGGACTTGAACCCCCGACCTTCGGATGTCTCAGACAATCTTCAGTTAGGCTGTTGCGCTCATCGATCTTTTCCTGCGAGAAACGAATCCCCGCTGAAAGTTACCCTATGAGTCCGACGCGCTACCAACTACGCCACCCCGGCTATGCGCTTCGACCAACACCGGCCATATGAGCATTCGTGCAGCCTAATCGCCCTCTTTGGGACTGGAAGAGTACGCGCAGGGTTGATTTGCGCTGCACTCCCGCAGGGGCGCGTTAGCATGGTCGATGTCGACAGCGCAATGCGCGCCAGCGCCTATTCTGGTAAGCGTAGAGGGCGTAAGAGTGAGGATGAGAAGAAGGAGGAGAAGCAGAGCCGTGTGCTCGAGCCTTTCGACCCTGTAGAGCACGCCAAGAAGGAGAAGGCTGATGCGTATTCGATGTGGATTGTGATTGTTTTCGGACTCTTTGTAGCCGCTTTCATCCGATATTGGCTGATGCCTACGATGACTGAACCCACTAGAGCGCTGTGGCTGCTACCGATGCTTCTGATGGCTGCTATCCCTTCTCTGCACAAGGTCATCGTACCTGCGCACTACTACGAGATGTACACCGCAGGCAATTGGTTCAGGGCCTGCTTCCTGTTTCTGTTCACATGGCTTGCTCTATCTTTCATCGTGGCCAACCCTCCCTTAGCCGATGTCGCAGCCCCTACACTCGCCGGGGGCCTAGACATAGAGGAGACCGAGGGAATCGAGTCAATCAAGTGGAAGAGCGGTGAACTCAAGGTAGAGCTGAATCAGGACAATGTCGATGTCGTCCTAGGTATGGGAATCCGTGACAACATAGATGTCGAGTCGGCTACCATTTCAGTCAGTATATGGAAAGGAAATAGCATGACTGAGGAAAACACCCTCGTCCACTTTGAGAATGTCGAGGTCAGTAGTCTGACTGAGGCCAATACTAACTTCGAAGCAGTAGATGGCAATTGGAGCCGTGGACAGTTGAAGAATACGCTGACTAAGGATATAATTGGGCCTAGGGTGGCTCCGTTAGCGACCGATTTCGGGCTTGCATGGGACCTAGGTCAACTCGGCCCTGGAACATACAAGATCAGTATCTCACTGGAAGAAGATGGGGCACCTTGGAAGGGTGGTCTAAACACCTGGTCTACTACCTATGAACTATCAATCGTCCAAACCAACTAGTTGCTCAGCAATGTGCAAAGGCGGGCAGTCATCGCATCGAGTTGTAGCGCCTCGCCTCCACCTTCGACCATTCGGAAGTCGCACTCTGCCATTGCCTCGGTGACACCCAACTTCTGGGCCTCGTCAAGGAAAGTAACCGTGCCTAACTCGCGGTGCATCTGGTTGACCAGGTCTGTTCCTGCGAGTCCGAACTTGTCGAGCAGCCCCTTGAGTCTGCGGCGGGCGGGCTGGAAGCCGTCCTCCTTGCAGGCGAGGATGTAACTGTGCAACTCCTCGGGCGGGGCGGTCGCTGTGGTCTCATAGACTAGGTCACGAGTCACATGAGAGTCTAGTGATGCTGCGACTTGCAATGATGTAATCGCCTTACGCAAATCTCCTAGGCTGACTTGTGCAATTGCTACAGCTGCATCATCGTCGAGTTTGATGCCTTCGTCAGCGGCTACTGAGGTGACCATCTCCAGCACTTGGTCTTCGACTAGGGGTCTGAATCTGAATACCGCGCAGCGGGACTGGATCGGCTCGATAATCTTCGATGAGTAGTTGCAGGACAGAATGAATCGGCAGGTCTCAGCATTCTGTTCCATGATTCTGCGGAGCGCTCCCTGTGCGTCTGGAGTCAGGGCGTCTGCCTCATCGAGGAAAATCACCTTGAATGTGGTTCCGGGAGATGGTGCGGTTCTTGCGAACTGCTTGACCTTGGTGCGAATGGATTCGAGTTTGCGCTCATCACTTGCGTTCATCTCAAGCAGATTAATCCTGTAGCCTTCTCCAAACACATCCTTGGTCAGAGCTAGGGCTGCGGTCGTCTTGCCAGTGCCGGGAGGTCCGGCGAAAAGCAGGTGAGGGAAGGTACGACTCTCAGCATATGCCTTGAGCCGATCGACTATCGCCTTCTGGCCCTTGATGTCGCCCACCGTCTGGGGACGATGACGTTCTACCCACAATTCGCTCATGACAGTCCTTCCTCATCCTGATGCGAGCGTCCATGAATGTTGTGAGGGGCTCGTGGGCCCTCTGCTCAGTACCTCTCTTCCTCGTTCGGGAAGTCCTGACTGCGGACATCCGAAACATACTGCTTGACCGCGTCCTCGGTCATCTCCCCTAGGTCGGCGTATCTCCTCAGGAATCGTGGTGAGAAGTCCTTGGTGATGCCAAGCATGTCGTGCAGTACAAGCACCTGGCCATCACAGTCTGGACCAGCGCCAATCCCAATGGTCGGGATTGTAAGTGACTCGCTGACCTTCTTGGCCAACTCTGTGGGAATCTTCTCGAACACTACTGAGAAGCAACCTGCTTCCTCCAGCGCCTTGGCGTCCTCCATTAGTTTGGTGGCCTCGGCATCCTCCTTGGCCCGCACCGTGTAGGTCCCAAACTTGTAAATCGACTGCGGAGTCAGCCCTAGGTGGCCCATCACAGGAATGCCTGCCTCAACAATGCGCTTTACTGAATCACAGACTTCCGAGCCACCCTCGAGTTTTACTGCGTGGCCACCTGACTCCTTCATGATTCGAATTGCCGAGTCGAGGGCGGTCTTGGAGTCACCTTGGTAGGAACCGAACGGCATGTCGACTACCACTAGAGCCCTGTCTACGCCGTTGACCACGCACTGGGCATGGTAGATCATGTGCTCGAGGGTGATTGGTACAGTGGTCTCGTTGCCGGCCATCACATTCGATGCCGAGTCCCCAACGAGTATCACATCGATTCCAGCGTTGTCGACCAGCCTAGCTAGAGAGTAGTCGTATGCAGTCAGCATAGCAATCTTCTCGCCTGACTGTTTCATCTTCAACAGAGTCTGCGTAGTGACCTTCTTTGCACGACTGGAAATCGCCATCTCACTCCCTCAGGGAGTGGGTCGAGGGAGATTGCCCCCTTCAATCACTCGCCTGCATTATTGCTGGTCTGAGGACATTGTCCCGGCTGCTTGCAGGAATTCCTCGAGCCTGATTAGACCATCGTTGTTATCATCTGCGGCCTGGAAGAATCTATGCGTCCTGCCCGGCTCATTGGTCTCCAGCCCTAGGGCATTTACGGCCGATTCGAACTCCCTGAGAGTTAGCAGTTCGTTGGCCCATGTGTCTGCAGCATAGAAGGCTGCAGTGCGTCGCAGTTTCTCGGCCTCCTCAGGGTCTGTGGCCATCAGTTTGTAGGTCTCCCATGGCGATATCCGAAAACTGGTGTTCCGGCTGCCGTAGCCAGTGTAGATGATGAAGCCAATTACGGCTGCTGTCCCCGCCCCGATGACTGCCTCAATTCCCATGAAGTAAAGCAGTGAGACTCCAGTGACTATTCCAAAGATCTGCAGGAATGGATGTAGGGGGGCGCGGTACTCGGGTTGATACCATGCGTGAGACCTTGTGGCCTTGCGCATAATTAGGACGCTTAAACACATCAGAACATAGGCCATAATCTGGAAGCCGCTAGCGAATTCAGCCACAGTATGAACATCTATGGTCACGAGAGCCAAACCCATCGCCAAACCAGTGACAATAATCGAGATGTGAGGGGTCGCAAATCTGTGGTGCACATCATAGAATGAGTCTGGTAGCAAACTGTCTCTGGACATCGCGAAAAGGTATCGCGAAGCGGCCAGTATTCCAGCCAGTGCCATCGAAGTCATGGTAAGGATAGCTACTACTGCAGCAAACACGGCAACTGAGTTGCCCCCTACTATCTGTGCAAAGACCCTGACCGGGTCCTCGATTGGATGCCCGTGCGAGTCGAAGAACGCCTCGGGAGGAATGACTGCTGTCATCGTAGCCACGAGGGTTGCATACAGCACCATGCCAATAGCCAGAGAAGTTATGATGCCTCCAGGCAGATTTTTGCCTGGATTTTTAATTTCCCCGCCGATTGCTGCCACCTTCGTTACTCCGGCGTATGAGACCAGAACCAGTGCGGCTGCCTCCCCCATAGTCATCCAGTCTTCGGTGGTCTCCAGAATCGGAACTGATCTCGAGTAATCTGCATCACCGTTCAAGATGGACCACAAGGTAAGGATGAGTAGCATCAGTATGGAAAGCGTGACTATCGGAGTTTGGACGGACTTAATTCTCTTCACGCCAAGTATGTTGATGATTGTAATCAAAACTAGCATTCCCAAAGCGGCCTGGATATCTGTGATGTCAGTTCCTAGATAGCTCTGAACGAACATCAGGTAGGCTGAGAAGCCAATCAGTGCGAAGGCTGCCTTGAGTAGGAAAGATGCCCAAAGAGCAAGTCCTGTCATCGTCCCATACATCGGTCCGAAGACCCTTTCGATGTAGACATAGGAGCCTCCTGAGGTAGGCATTGCAGATGCGAGTTCGCTCTTGTTAAGTGCACCGGGAATAACCACTAGTGCGGCGAGGACATAGGCTAGCCATGCCCCTCCTCCTACCATCTCAAAGGCTAGAGACGGCAGTACGAACAGCCCACTGCCAATCATCGCTGATAGAGAAATGATGACGACTGAAAAGAAGCCAAGTTTCCTTTCTAGGGTTGTAGTTACGGCCTGAATGGGAGTAAGGACGATTCCTGCAAGGCCCCTAGGGCCTTCCGGACGCATGCTCAGTCCGAATGGAGACCGTTGTTGAAGGTTCGCTCGCCGAATCCTTCTTGCTAGGCACTCGCTCTCAGTGTTCGGAAATGAGGTCCCTACACGGTATTCTGGTGGTCATGCTGCTGCTCACCCCACTGAGCGGTTGCTTCGGAATAGGGAATGGAGGCGTATTATTCGGAGATGCGCCTGAGAAGGAGCCACTGAGGCTAAACCACATCCAGATGGAGGGAACTCACAACTCATACCATGTCGAGCCTGTATTCTCACCTACCCGGGAATACATGTACACTCACGAGCCACTCGATGTTCAGGCGGCCCAACTCGGGGTCAGGCAGTTTGAGATTGATGTCTGGTGGGATGTCAGAGATGGGCTAAGGGTGTATCATAATCAGTATGACTCAGGCACTACCTGCCCGACCTTCCAGAATTGTCTCGAGACATTATTGGCTTGGTCCCAGTCCAATGATCAGCACCATCCTCTGATGATTTGGATTGAGCCCAAGGACTGGCCCGAGCAGGCAACAGACATCACGACGACTGTGGAACTCTCAGGTCTGCTACAGGAGATTGAGTCAGAGATATCCGAGTTCTGGCCTAGAAATCTGACCATCGCGCCCGATGATGTACGAGGTGAATGGCCGACTCTGAACGAGGCGGTGCTCAATGATGGTTGGCCACTGCTCGAGGAAAGTCGGGGGAAAGTCATCTTCGTGCTACTAGCCAGAGGAGACATGCGGGATCTCTACCTCGATGACTACCCTGGGCTCAACGGAGCGCTGATGTTCACGCTCTCCGACTTGGGCTCCGGCGAGGCTGCGATCTTCTCTCTGACTGACCCGATTAGTGACGGAGAGGAAATTGCGCAGTTGGTCAGTGATGGCTACATCGTTCGTACTCGTGCAGACAGCGGTGGCGAGGAGCCNGACAACAATGATACCGTACGGTTTGAGGCCGCTCTGGCTGCAGGNGCCCATACCATCTCGACAGATTACCCGGGACCAGTTGANGGGATGGAATACTGGATTGCTATTCCNAACGGGACTCCCAGTCGNTGNAATCCCCTNGTAGCCCCGGAGTGGTGCGNTTCCGAGGACATCGANTGGCTTGGCGACTAGGCCTTAGCGACTACTTTNAGCTCAATTGCAATCGNGGTTGGAAGAGCCTCCACCGAGACCGTTGTACGAGCAGGTAGAATGTCAGTGAAGTACTCTGCATAGACCTCGTTGTAGCCAGGAAAGTCCCTGTCCATATCCACTAGGAAAACCAGTATATCCACGACATCGTTGAGGCTAGAACCGTGCGCCTCGAGGATGAGTCTTACATTGTTGATGACTGAGTGAGTTTGGGCCTTGATGTCGTAATCCAGAGGGTTGCCATCCTCATCCTTGATTGGACCTCCTGGAATCTCGTTTGTCTCAGGAGTCCTCGGACCCATGCCACTGACGAACAGCAAATCTCCGACTCTGTGAAGGTGTGGGTATGCACCGACCGCTGAAGGTCCTGCGTCAGTGATGAATGGGCCATCAGAGCTCATTCTAGCATCCCCTTGTCCAAGACATGCCGGTCTCCGTGGTAGAATTCTACATCGTCCTCATCGAATTCCTTGTCACCCACACTACCTTTTGCTGGAGTCAGTTGTATGACTGCTCCACCGGCCCCGTGCAGAGCCTCGTAGGCCAGCACCTCACCGTGGTAATTGTTGTGTTGGCCCATCGTGGCAGCCATCCACCAAGCCGGCTTGTAGGCCACTACCTTACTTACTCTGATCTGACTTTGTATGTCGCGGCTAAGCTGGCTGATATCCTCGAGTCGGCCATCGGCGAAGAACTCCATTATCTTGCGATTCCATTCGTCGTCCTTGGCAGAGTGAATCTTGTCTTCAGCGGGATCTACATGTTCTGTGAACATCCTGTTGGACAGGCTCGCGACCACCACAACCACGACCTTCTTGCCCAGTTTGGTCATTGCATCACGAGCAGCCTTCCCCAGTACTATCTGCTCGGCTCGGTTGGAGTAAACATTGCTTGAGACAATGCAGGCTGGAATCTTATTGTCAGGGTTGAGCAACTTGAGTGCAACTACTGAACCTGTGTCGATAGGAAAGCCATCGTAGGAAACTGTTCGCGCGTGCAGGCCTCGGGCTTCACAAGCATCTCTGTAACTCTCTGCATACTCGGCGTCCATACGGAACTCATAGGGCATAGAGCCGAGGAAGTGGAAGTCGTCATCTACATGCGTGAAGACGGGTTTTGGGAGGGCTTGGATTTGATGTCCAATGATGCTGGGCCATGTAGTAGAGTAAACAAGAATCAGGTCAGCATCGCTCTCCTCGATTCTCCTACGGCACACATCGAAGGCTTCGCGTAGTCGGCCCCATCCCTCATTCTGCTCAGGAGCTAGTAGTGGGTGAGGGTGTGGAGGCACATACAGCCCTAGTACAATCTCAGGTTCTTCACTCATTGTAACGCCTCACATCACTATTGCTCGAGTCTCGGCGTTCGGATCCCACGCAGCGATTGCATTTCCTGTACCGATTACCGACTGGTAGCCATAAATCTCCGCGGGGTAGTCGGGCATGCCCATAGCGGACATCATCCAAGTCAGACCACCGCCCTCAGCCTCAGCCATAGTCTGCTCAATCATTTCGGGTAGTATCTCGATCACTTCCTTCATCTTGCCCTCTCTCATCATATCGATGACCTTCATGTCCCAGACATATTGGCTGTGATTGTAGATATGTTCGCGGCTCATGTCCTCAGGTAGTGGTGCCTCGGTCACAAAGTGGCGATGAGACAGCGAGTGACTTGCAATCAGCACGACCTTCTTGCCACTGTCCTCAATGGCCTTCCTGACTGCCTCTCCAAGTGCCATAGATTGCTCATTCATGACCTCGTTGGAGTAGTAGTGTGTCGAGCGGTTGCTGCTAATCGTGACAACGGGTTTGTCCCATTCAGGGTTCAGCATGTGACAACTGACGATGGTGCCGTAGTCGACGCGGAAGTCGGGGTTTCGCATCATCTTGGTTATGATGCCCGCCTCTGATGCGGCCTCACACATCTTCTCTGCGAGATCGACATCAACCTTGATGTCGTGATGGAATCGAAACAGGTTGGGGAAAATTGGATCGACACTTATGTTTTGGAATCTCTCTAGGCCGAGGAAGTGAGTGCCCACATAGGTCTGCCAGTGTGGGGTCAGGACCACTATGCAATCATACTCAATCTCCTTGAGTTTTCTCGCCAACATGTTGTAGCCCCACCTGAGGGCCTCCCAGCCTCCTTCAGAAAATGGCTCATTCTGCTCAGGATTCTCAGCATACACGACATGTGGAGGGTGTGGAGCAAGGCACCCTAGCACTATCTCTCCCTTCGCCATGGTACTGTGAGGTCTTGAATTCTAAAGAAAACCTTCCGGCGCGCCTCGTAGCCTTCATTGGTGTGATTCGCGGCGCAGTATCATGAAGTGGGACGAGGCTCCGCTCTGGCCAGTTGCAGTTCCTAGTATGGCTGGTTTCGCCTCAGCCTGTTTACCCCATCTAGTAGATGGGATTCCTCGCCTATTCGACTGGGATCTGACCACTCCTTTCCTATCTCTAATGCTGGTCAGCCTTCTGCTGTACTTCGCTCCCTATCCAGCAGGCCGGAATCCCGAGTTGATTGTTGGTACTAATGTCGGCATGCTTCTAGCCTTCGTACCGCAACTAGTCTTCTTCGTCTGGTTTGTCCCTGTTATCCTGTTCTGGATTTTCCAGTCGATGTATGTCTGGAAGTACGACTACCCGGCCTTTCGAGTCGGCACATGGATTGGCCTAGGTGCTGTCTCAGGACTCTTCGTCGGAGGCCTGTTCGCTCACTTCGTCCTCTGAGCCCATTGCTTGGGCCAGCACTAGACCTGCAATCAGGAAGGCCGGCAAGGAGAATAGGAGTGCGCTCCAGATTAGTTCGTCGTCTACATAGTCCATTGTGATGCGAAGCTCTCCGATTCCATCGTCAAATCCTGCCACTCTACATAGAATTAGGTGTGTGTCAAATATGGATTGAATCTCAACCTCGGTGTCCCAAGACTCCCCTGCGGATAGGACTATTCCTTGGTAGTTGGGATTGAGTGCAGAACCGGCAACTATCGAATCCCAATCGACATTTCCACTGTCCGTGTAAGGGACGACATGGCTGCGATCGAATATCACCACATATACTGGAGTTTCACCGACATTTAGGACCTCCACACCCACCGGATCCCACAGACTATGCACCTCGATAGTATCTATTTTCACATCGCCGGGACCCATTCTCATGTTCGGGATGTCCTCATCGCTTCCAGGGCCATCCACTGCCACCATGGCCAGCGCAGAGGTGCAAATCAGAACAAATGCTGCGGCTATTGCCAGTGGTTGTTTGTGAGGGATAAGGGAGTTCCATCCGTTCTGCGGGCGAGACCTGATTGCTGGCTGCCACCTATGTACGAATGTAGCGCAGATTACAGCTAGAATTATTCCTGGAATTATATCAGTAATCCAGTGGATTCCCAGATACTGAATAGAGAAGAAATAGACGAGTAAATTCAGCATAATGAATAGGTCGAATTCGCGATGTCTCCACTCAGAAATTGAGATTCCCTTGTCCCTACAATGTAACCTGTTGAGCAGTAGCAGTCCGACTGGTAGTCCGAAGTGTAGACTGGGGACTCCGTTGTCCATAGGGTCGTTGTTGGTGACGAACTCGAGATACCAGGAGTCATGGTATAGCAGGGCGTCCATTCCAGGGATGTAAGTCGAAGTCACTTCGACATTGAAGAACAGATAGAGTGGAACCGAGAGCAGGTAGATGACGAGGTAGTTGAGTGCCGCTTTGTCCGCCATCTTATGGTCGCGCACGAGTATGAAGTACATCGGCGAGAACCAGATTACGAATAGATAGACGAACAGATAGTGGAACGACAGTACATCGGTCAGGAGATCGTTTCTGAATGCCTCCTGAACCCACAGCGTCAACTCGCCCTCAAACTCGTACAGCCAATGAGTATAGCCGCCGACCCTAGGCTTGATTGGCTCGTTGTGTTGGTCAATCAGGAACTTGTAGAGATACATCACGACATACAGCGAAATATGCCAGTAGTAGCCCTTGGCTCTAATCTCTGCTGGCAATTCTGATAGAGAGAGTCTCTTGTCGGGCTCATCTCTAGTCAACAGATTTCGCAATGGGATGGTGGAGAGCAGAATTACCGCCATCATCGTGCCATACGGTCCGATTGGCCACCACATGGGTCATCCGCGATGTGCTCTGCTGATGAACATTGCAGGCCTCGCCCGACCTCACTCTTCGGATTCATGAGACGATAACAAGTCTGCCTCAAGGATACCTGTGTGAATCACTGCAACTAGTCCTAGTACCATGCCCCACTCAAACAATGCCGCCAGTGACATCTCAGTGGCCATGAGGTCGGTGCAAATCTCCACCGTGTCCAAATACGCCTCAAAATGATCTAACTCAAGTGAGGTAGCATCACCGAATCCAATGAACCTGATCACATTCAATGCCATCAAAGCACAACAGGCCGTTGTGAATACAGTCCTATTCCTTCGTGTCCTGAACACCTCTTCGAATCGCTGATCCTGGGATTGCATCTCGCTGGCCAGCATGGTTGAAAGAACCGCCCATGCAATCGAAGTGG
>NZWD01000039.1 GCA_002698225.1 Methanobacteriota archaeon
TGAGGTGGTTCTGAGTAATGTCAGGGATTTCAAATGGAGGACTACTCGTGATTTTGACGAACATTGGACTGAATGGAGATTCAAGCCCAGTGAGGTCAGTAAGATTTGGTTGATTCTCGAGTACTTCGACCCCAAAAGGAAACCGATAGCACATACTCTAGTTAGTTTTGAGTTTGAGGATGGTCGGAGGCTAGCATGTTCGATTGAGGTAAGAAGGGAGAAAGGAGAGGCGTACCATCCAATCAGGGGTATGCTCCGTCAGTATGAGTTGCTGTATGTTTGGTCCACTGAGAGTGATTTGATTGGAGTCCGAGCGAGATGTAGGAGGAAGTCGAAGACTCACCTGTTTGAGGGAGTGGTACTTGGAGAGGGCAATCATCAGCGGCTTCTCGAGTCGTTCCTACATCGTACCAACCGCCTCTATAATCAGCCTGAATGGTATAACAGTGTCACGAATACCTGCACGACGAACATAGTCGAGCATGTCAACGAAATCTATCCGGGCAGAGTCCCTCGCGCGCTCTCAATCTTCCTACCAGGGCTGAGTCCGAATCTGCTTGAAAAGAACAACCTGATTCGTATCGATGAAAATTTAGACCGAACCCTAGAGTCGAGTCTAATTGATCAGAGGTCCTCAGAGTGGGACACTGAGGTAGATTACGGCGATTGGATAAGGTCCGGATAGGTGGCAGCATTAACACTCCGAGACCTTTGCCATGGGCGTGCTCAGCATCGAACCCATGGACCTAGAGGGACCCCTTCACTGGGCTCTCCCTCCCTCGAAGAGTCATATGATCCGCTGGATGGTACTCGCCGCTCAATCATCAGGCACAGTTGCCTTACACTTCTCCCAGGAGCCAGGTCGCGATGTCTCATCGATGGCGGAGTGCCTCAAGGCATTAGGTGCGGTGATTGAGTGCAACGATTCAGAATGGGTCATATCAGGAGTTGGCAGAGATGGATTCAAGACTCCTGTGAGCACTCTGAACTGCGGGAACTCAGGCACTACGGCGCGATTCTTAATGGCCATGGCTGCAGGTATGAGTGAGACAGTCGAGATAGATGGTGATGACTCATTGAGAGGTAGGGATATGTCTGTCATCGCCGGTGTTCTCCGGGATTTGGGGTGCTCTGTATCGAGAGATACTCTGCCTCTAACGGTGGCAGGACCACTAGAGTCGGGCACTACGGTGGTTGACCTTAGCTCCTCAAGTCAGGCACTTTCTGCGATGCTATTGGCTGCCCCTAGATTTCCCTCCTCCGTCACATTGGAGACAGTCGGAAGGAGTGTTAGTAGAGGGTACTACGAGATGTCCTTCGAAATTGCTGAGAATTGTGGCTCCCAGAACAGATTCTCCGAGGATGTGAATGAGATTGTGCCTTGGGAGGTGACTGTTCCCAAAGCAGTGATGATGCCAACAGAGGATAGTCTCCTGCCAATAGCGATGCTGATCTCGGAGCTACACGGAGCAAGTTTGGAATTGGAGATAGGGGGAGAAACTAGTCCTGTAATAGTCGGCTTGGCTAGTCAATCAGCAGTACTTGACCTGAGGGATGAGAGTGACTTGATTTGCCCAGCGGCTGCGCTGATGGCCATAGGCAATGGCGGGAGAATCATCGGGGCTGCCCATTCTCGAGGAAAAGAGTCGGACAGGATTGGCTCGACGGTCTACCTACTGAGGACTTTCGGCATGGATGCCGAAGCCACCGAGGATGGATTAGATATTCCTGGTAATCAATCCCCTAGTAGGCCTGAAATCCCAGTAGATTCGCATCAAGATCATCGCCTAGCCATGACAGCAATGGCACTCGCGAGCAGTTGCGGGGGAGTCGTCTCTGAGCCTGAAATCTGCGCAGTTAGTGACCCTGGTTTCATCCCTAGACTCCTAGGGCTAGGTGATTAGATGTCATACAAAGATAATCTAAGAACACATCTGCTACTATTGCTGGTAGCTGCAATTTGGGGCTCCACCTGGGCAGTTGGGCGATTCTTGAGCTATGGTCTCGATGAGGCCAACAGAGCCAGTATGGGTCCTGCGACCTCTGCTTGGTTGAGGTATGTCTTCGCAGTTGCTGGGTTCATGGCTTGGTGTTGGTTGTACAGGAATAGAGACGGTCCTCGAATCCTCCCTAAAGGAAAAAAAGCGTGGAAGTACACAATTTGGATGGCTCTGTTAGGTACCATGGGTTATCAACTCCTATTCATGAACGGAATGAAGTGGACGGCTGCAGGAGACGCCTCGATGATCATCCCGATGAACCCCGTATTCACGGTGCTGCTCGCTGTTCCACTACTAGGGCAGAGACTGAGTTCAAGGATGGTTCTCGGTCTACTCGTAGGTTTGATTGGTGTGGCCATTGTGGTGGGTTGGAGTCCAAACGCAGAGATTCCATTCAATCATCGATTGATTGGAGCCGTGATGATTGCTCTGGCTGCTCTGACGTGGGCTGCGACCAGTAACCTGACCAAGATGGCACTAATGGATGGAACAATAGGAACCTCGCTAGAAATTGTCGTATGGTATTCCATAGTCGGATGGGTTCTTCTCACTCCTTGGATGCTGGCCGAAGTATGGCAGTCTGGAATACCTATTCCCAATACTACTGAATGGGCGTCTGTGGCATATCTTGGAATCCTTTCTACAGTTCTCACCTATGCATGGTTCGCTAGAGGTATTGACAAGATTGGAGCTACATCTGCAGCGTCCTATGTGTTCCTGGTCCCCATCTTTGGAGTTCTCAGCGGATGGCTGCTACTCGACGAGAGTCTTGGAGTCTCAATGTTAGTTGGATTCTGTTTGATTGTCTATGGGGTCAGAGAGGTCCAGCGCGAGAGCGAGAGGTTGAGTGCTGATTGAGTGGCTGGTTCTGACGTGCCTCATGGTTAAATAGAGAAGGTCGGTGGGCCGCGAAGTAGGCATTCGTATGGCACGCAAACCAGCCAAGATGTATCGCCAGATTAAGGGTCAGGCATACACTCGCAGAGAGTACAGTGGAGGCGTCCCGAACAATCGCATCCTGCGTTATTTCATGGGCAATAGGAAGGGTGCCGAGGCAGGTCAGTTCGAAGTCGTAGTCGAGTTGACTGCAGACAACCCCTGTCAGATTCGTGATTCAGCTCTTGAATCCGCAAGACAGGTTGCCAACGCGACCATTAGGAAGTTAGCTGGAGAGCAAGGCTACGCACTGCGGATGCACACATATCCGCATCAGATTCTACGTGAGAACAAGCAAGCTACTGGAGCAGGTGCTGACCGTGTCTCGTTGGGCATGAGGCAGTCATTCGGAAAGAATGTCGGGACCGCTGCTCGAGTTCAGAGAGGCCAGACGGTTGTCTCAATTTACACCTCTCCAGAGCACTATCTGACGGCTAGAGATGCTCTCAGAAAGGCTCGCTGCAAGTTCCCGACGCCCTGTACGATCAAGATAGTAGAGGGCGCCGAGCATTTGAAGGGGCTTGTGTGAGGTTGCAGGGCCATGTCGCCCTCTGACTCGTTGACTATACTGCAGGACTCGTTGCGGGGCTCGCCCATCATTTGGAAAGGAGATTATCCCTACTTTATCCACCCCATATCGGACGGAATCCCTCGAATGGATGCCGATGTGCTGCGCGCTACTCGTGACCTCATCGTAGAGATGGTGGACTGGTCCAAAATTGACCTAATTGTTAGTGTAGAGGCTATGGGTCTACCGCTTCTGGCGGCTGTAGGTGATGCTACTGGTAAGCCAACTGTGGTAATTAGAAAGCGAGAGTACGGGATGGAGGGCGAGGTTCGAGTCGATGTATCAACTGGTTACTCGCAATCGAGTACATACATCAATGACATCTCTCCTGGAGAGAGAATACTAATCGTCGACGATGTTATCTCCACTGGTGGGACTCTTGAGCCGATACTAGCAACACTGGAAGATATGGGGGTCGTCCTGCAGGACATCGTTATCGCCATCGAGAAGGGTGAGGGTCGGAAGAGGCTTGCAAAGGAGCGCCCGGGATGGCCAATAAGGACATTGGCGCATATCGATATCATAGATGGTAAGGTCGAGATTCTAGAGTGATCGTATGGATTTGGATAGGCACGACTTCGAGTTGGATAAACTCGTTGAGAAGATTAAGGCCAACGATAACCGATTGGTGGCATTGCAAATCCCTGAGGGATTGAAAATGCAGGCTCTCGAGATGATGGATTCCATAGAAGATGAATCGGGCGCCAGAGTTATTCTGGCCGCCGACCCGTGCTATGGTGCCTGCGATTTAGTTCATGACAAGATGCAAATGATGGGTGTGGAGCTGGTCGCCCATATGGGTCACAGCCAGATGAATATCGACTCAGGAATGCCAACTCACTTCATCCCAGTAACATATGACGGTGACCCAGAACTAAATCCGGTTCTGTCTCTGCTTGAGAGTCATAGAGCAATCGCACAGTCTCGTTTGGAAGCAGTAAGCGAGCAGTCCGATATGGACGAAGAAACTGCGAAGGAAAGATTCCTGGATGCCGTTGGCCGAGTAGCTCCCCTAACTGGAATTAAACTGGGGCTCGTTGGTTCCATACAACATCTGCATCTGCTTGAAGAATTCAAGGGCAGATTGGAGAAAGCAGGATTCGAAGTAGAGATTCCTGTTGGCGGAGACCGTCTGACTTTCCCAGGTCAAGTTCTGGGATGTAACTACTCTGGCGACGACCCCTCGATTGGTCACTATCTATTCCTCGGCTCTGGTGACTTCCACCCAATTGGACTTGTTCTACACACTGGCAAGCCGCTGGCTATGCTTGACCCCTACTCTGGAGATGCCACAGAGATGTCACTAGAGAGGATAGAGAGGATTTTGCGTCAACGCTTTGGTCTAATCAATTCGGTCGATGAGGCGAATTCTTTCGGTATCCTGATTGGAGAGAAGCCAGGGCAGATGAGACGTAACCTCGCCATACGCATGAAGAGACTGTTGGAGAAGCATGGACGCAAGGGGTACCTATTGGCTCTCGACCACATCAGCCCGGACCTCATCGACTTCTACCCGGTAGACGCCTATGTCAATACGGCCTGCCCAAGGATAGCAATAGACGACTCAGTGAGATATGCCAAACCGTTGATTACCCCGTACGAGCTTGAGGTGGCACTCGGAGAGAAGAAGTGGGAGACGGGGTACCAGTTCGACGAGATACCCTGATCTAGCGAGCACATTACAGACGCGCACATACGCGTGCGTTACTCCAAATATGTCTAATAACGATGTGAGCACGAGTCGCATGATGGCCGACTACCTCGATAGAATTGGAGCGGGCAAAGTCCTGTTGGATAGAACTCCATTCTCATTTGACTGGACACCGCCTGCGTTAGTGGGGCGGAATGCAGAATTGCGGGGGCTGGCTTCTATGTTTGTAGGGATAGAGAACCAAGGAGTCAGTGGGAGGGCCGTAATCACAGGTCCCGTTGGATCTGGCAAGACTGTGATGACTCGCCGCTTTGGCGAGGATTTGCAGCGTGCACTAGACGGACGCAGGAGACTCATTCTAGCACATGTCAATTGTCGCAACCACCCAACTGCTTCACAGGTCCTACAAGAGATTGCTAGATCTCTTGATTCGGGTCACCCTGAGAGGGGTTTCAGTTCTAGTGAAGTAATACAGTCAATCAGGCGTAACCTCGGCTCTCATGACGCTCACCTTCTGCTTGTCCTCGATGAGGTTGATGTCCTCATTCGTAATGATAAGGGCGATTTGATTTACAAACTGCTGAGAATAGATGAGGGGCAGAATCGACAGGGTTCATTGTCGATAATCCTAGTTAGTCAGGATACATCTCTAATCAAGTTGTTCGAGCCGGCGATAATATCGCGCCTAGGTGAGAGTAACATGCTGACATTGCGCGGGTATGGGGAGGAGGCTTTGACCGACATAGCCAAGCAACGCTACGAGGAGGCTTGTAGGCCAGGCTCGGTGGGCGATGATGTCCTCGTCAAGATTGGCAGATTCTCCGCTGAATCTGGAGATGCTCGCCTCGCCATAGAGCTCCTAGAGGCTGCGATTATTCGCGCTGAGAAGGATGGTAGAGGAGATGTATTGATCGAAGATGTTAGGCCCAGCACTTTGCGAGCCGCATCGGTTGAGCCAAGTCAAGTCGATGAACTAGGAGATCACCAGAAACTGGTCCTACTCGGCATCTGCAGGCGGTTGAAGAAGGTGGATGCCGTATCTAGTGGAGATGCCCAAAAACTGTACAATCTCGTTTGCGAGGAGTTCGGAATCAAACCACGCAGTTACACCACCTTCTGGAAGCATCTCAAGAAGCTTGAGAGCATAGGTCTGATTGAATCGCGTACTGCTAATGCATCAGTGGGGAGGGGTCGAACACAGCACATCACTATGACCAATACACAGCCTGCCCTACTAGAGAATCGGATTGAGAAGGAATTCTTGTGATTTTCAAGCGCCTACGGCGCTTCCGAACCGCTCTTATAGGGGCCTTTAGTCGGGAGGCCGTTCGGAGGTGGTCGTGTAGCAGCAGAGCAGGTCTTCAAGGCGGTCGTAAATGACACCGCTCCTTCATCCGGAGGCAGGGCCTTCAGCATGGATATCACCGGCTCGAACTACAACCACTTCCTAGGTAAGAAGATTGGTGACTCCGTCGATGGAACGTTTGTCGGAGAGGGCGACAGAACCCTTAGCGGATACAGGCTGGAGATTACCGGCGGCTCGGATTTGACTGGAAGGGCGATGAGGCCAGAGTTGGAAGGTAGTGCAATCAAATCCGTCTTGATTACTGCTGGAACTGGTTACAAGGGCAAGAGATATGTGAAGAAGAGAGGCAAAGTCTACCGTTACAAATACGACGGATTGAGGAAGAGGCGCCGACTCCGAGGCAATGTAATCAGCCAAGACACACGACAAATCAACCTCAAGATTGTTGAGTCAGGAAACCGCTCTCTCGACGCCATCTTTGGCCTCGTCGAGGAGTCAGAGACCGTCGAAAAGCCCTCTGGAGAAGAGGAGTGAATCGACGGGGTGATTATCTGAGCAGTCTACCAAAGCAACCCGAAGTCAACATTGGGATGGTCGGTCACGTCGACCACGGCAAAACTACTCTGACCCAAGCTCTTTCAGGAGTCTGGACTGATACTCACTCCGAGGAGCGTAAGCGTGGCATTAGCATCAAACTAGGCTATGCCGACACCGCGTTCTACAAAACTGCTGACGGTAGATACTACGTCAGAGGAAAGCATCCCGATGACCAGGATGATTCAGGGGATGATTTGCTACGAGTTGTCTCTTTCGTCGATGCCCCCGGTCACGAGACTCTGATGGCCGTCATGATTTCAGGGGCATCAATAATGGATGGTGCGATGCTACTGATTTCGGCTACTGAGAAATGTCCACAGCCTCAGACCAGGGAGCATCTAGCTGCACTACAAATTGCAGGTATAGAGAACATTGTAGTGGTCCAGAACAAGATAGATATCGTGTCTAGAGAGAGAGCCCAAGAGTCTCACACAGAAATAAAGGCATTCTTGGAGGGTACGATTGCCGAGTCGGCCCCAATCATTCCAGTCTCGGCACACCACGATGTCAATCTCGATGTTCTGATTCAAGCAATCGAGGACATTATTCCCACGCCTGACCGGAGTTCTGAGGAATCGGGTCTGATGTATGTTGCACGATCTTTTGATGTGAATCGACCCGGAACTCGTCCTGAAGGCCTGTCTGGGGGAATCATCGGAGGCAGCATAGTAGAGGGGTCATTCAATGTCGGTGATTCAATTCTGATTGCTCCGGGAAGGCGTGTCCAGTCCGGAGGGAAGACATCTTGGAAGTCGATTCCAACTAGAATCGAAAGTCTGAAGGGCGGAGGACTGGATTTGGAGTCAGTCCATGCTGGTGGCCTGTGCGGGATAGCTACCCCTATGGATCCTATGTCTACCAAGGCAGACGAGTTGTCAGGTCAGGTGATGGCTAGAGAAGGCGAGTTGCCTCCTATCTGGGAGGAGCTAAATCTAGACTTGGAGTTATTGGATAAGATGGTGTCTTCGGGAGGGGACGATGCTGGGTCAATAAGGCCCCTACAGACCAATGAGATGCTGATGATTAATTCCGCTACCGCCACTAGTGTGGGCACCGTTTCCTCGGCGAAGGGGGGCTCTGCCACCATACAACTACGCCTCCCGATTTGTGCAAAATCTGGCAGCAGGGTCACACTTTCACGCAGAGTCGGCTCAAGGTGGCGCCTGATTGGTCACGGCTCGATAGCAGGGTGATTCAATGGTCTGCGTCTTAGTAGACGCTTGCGGGTGGGTCGCACTGATAGAAGCACGCCTCAATCTAGATGCTAGTATGAAAGATGTCGTTGGCGTGGCTGAACTGAAGTTGCTAGAGTGTGTGGACAAGGAGTTAGAATCTGTTTCAGCAAATAGAAAAGGTCTGCTCCTAGAGTTGCTCAGGAATCGATCTGAAATGATTCCGGATGTGGGAGGATTGAGTCATCCTGACGAAATGCTACTAAGTCTGTCTTCTCAGAATGGATGGCCGGTACTCACTGTTGATAGGGACCTGAAGAGGCAACTAATCGAACAGGGAGGATCATACATTGAGATTACCTCAGGGAGGTTTCTCAGGATGGTCGAAACCTAGGGCAGAGTGAATAGGTGGTCATCGCCATGTCCATCCATTAGCCCTATTCGAATCGCTGCATCCAACCAAGCATGTGAATAGTTGATTGCTCCGAATGCTCTGACTAGATCTCCTTCATCCATGAAGTGCCTTGCATCGGAGGCATAATCATCACACATCCTTAGCATCGATGCGAGTCTCTCCTTATCCACGCCCTCCTGTGCGACAGGTGTGGCCTTGGTTCTTGCCTCCTTAGTAAGTGCAAGATACTTCTCGACAAGTTCAATGGAGACGGTTGATTCTGACATGAGGCACCTAATTCATCCCGAGCTCAGTAGTAGCAGTGGTGCTTAGTTTGAACAAGCGAGTTCTGCCTTTCTTTCTGACTGAAAGGAATCCTGCTCTGCGCAGGCCGTTGAAAATCTGAGATAGTCTAGTTCTTCCGACTTCCAGAACCGCCTGGAGCTCGGCGTCCGACGGAGAAACTTCGCGCCCTGTAGCAGCCTGCAAAATAGTTCTCTCACTATCCGAGATTGATGCTGCTCGGGATCTGTCAAAGGGCTCATCCGGCTCCCATCGGGGGCCTATCTGCACAGGGATTCTCGGAGGAGGAGTAGGAGAAGGAGAGGTTACAATTACCTCCTCTGGCTCTGGCTCAACAAATTCTGGATTGTGATCCAAGTCGAAGATAGGGCTGGGTTCGGGGCCCTTAATCTCAGGAATTTGGGCACCCAGACTGGGGTCAACCGTCCATAGTGCCCCCTCATCGGCCATTACGGGTACTTCCTCGGCAGGAGTAATCGAAGTATCCGGAACAGCTTGAGTTTCAAAAGTAGGTTCAGGTTCCTTTTTCTCCAGTCTCCTAGGAGTAGGAACGAAGGGTTTGGGTTCGGGATTTGCCACAGTTACGGGAGTTCCATCAGGCTCATCGGGCATCTCGTCTCCGGCCCTGACTGTCCTGTTGAGTAAGCCACTGAATCCACCTGCTCTTACAGGGGTTCGAGACTGCTCCTCGCTTGCATCCATGATAGGTACGAAGGAATCCAATGTTCCCTGGCCGTCTTCGGGGGGATCAAGAGTCTGAGGCTCCTCCTCAGACCAATTACTCCTTACTTCCGGTATCGACTCATCCCAATCCTCGTCTTCCTCGAGTTCGGAATCGGGATCTTCGTCCCACAAGTCATCAGGCTCGACATCCCAATCATCGCCTGTTTCTTCGTGCAAGGAGTCACTGCCCTCCACTATCTGCTCGGATTCAATGGAGTTCTCCGGCTCCACTATCGGCTCTTCCGGCTCTATTATCGGATCGAAAGGTGGTTCTGGAACATCATCATTCCTGCCACCCCAAGACATCAATCTCTCGAATGTTCCCTCTGAGCCGTTTCCCCTACGCTCGTCAAGGAGATTCCTGCACAGTTTAACCACATCACGTGGATGCCCTCCTGTACGTTCCATGATGGCACCCATCAATTTGGAGTTGATTATCCATCGTTCGCGGGCCTTTCGGCGAACGAGATTGTCCGCAAGCTTCTGTACCTCGAGCTTGGAGAAATTGTCGAGATATTCAATATCGTATGCATCTACGACCTCCTCATCGAGTGATTTCATCTGCGAGGGTGTCGCAGTTACGATTACCAGGGCCCTGAGCCTCTGCAACAAAGGAGTAATTCTTGTCAGAAGTTCATTGAGGGGTGTCGAGGAGGGGTAATCAAGTGCTATAAGCGGCAGAGGTCCGGTCTCCTGGTCAAGAATCTCGACTAGCGATTCACACATCTGGGATGTAGATCTAGGAACCTCATAGCCGGCGAAATGTATCGAAATCTCATGTAGAGAGGAATTGACTGGATCGGTCTCGGGCCAGAACTGACTGACAAACTTGTTCCTAACTTGAGAAGATATTGCATTCACCATGGATGTCCTGCCACTTCCTGCCTCTCCGACTAGGAGGATATTCCGAGGGGATTCTGAGATGATGTGCTCACGTAGTCTAATCATCAGGGAATCTCTCCCCACGAGGTCCTGAGCTCTCGATGGCTCAATCGGACGGTGATCGAAGGGGTTACCTCTCAAAGGAGGTAAATCCAGCATCGACATCGCTTCTGAAATCATTGCCTCAGCAGCGGCTTCAATCATTCTTAATGTTCACGCATTCTGACGCTTTGGAGAGGGCGATTTAACGGGTTTTTCATAGATTCCGAGGCTGCTCAATATGAGATTTCCTTACAGTGCATCGAAACGATTTGTCGATGATTAACGCTTCGCTAACGCTTTATTGATGCGTTAATGATGCGTTAATAGGTAAATTAACGCTTTCGAACATCCATTATGAGCGTCCTCCGTAGAGTGTTTCATCCCTAGAAGTCTTGTTCACAAACAGTTAGAAGCCATATTGGCCGGGGAGCAAATGATACCATGCCAGTAGACAACAGCCGCCTCGAGGGATTCTACAAGCTATCAGTTTCAGAACGCAGAGAAATGCTAGCCGAACTCGCAAGTCTAACCCCCGAGCAGGTCAAAGCGTGGTCGTCAGATGGAGAGTTGTCCGAAGAAGCTGCAGATAGAATGATCGAGAATGTAGTCGGCACATACTCTCTGCCAATTGGCGTAGCTACGAACTTCATCATCGATAGTGAGCACTACCTGGTGCCTTTCGTCCTCGAGGAACCTAGTGTTGTCGCAGCCGCGAGTAACATGGCAAAGAGGTGTCATGGCAGGGGTGGTTTCACTTCAAACAACGATGACCCAGTGATGATTGGCCAGATTCAGTTAGTAGATTGTGACAATCCCTCTGCTGCGATGGAGGCAATAATCGATAATAAGCAAGATTTGATTGACTCTTGCAATGAGGTCGACCCCATTTTAGTGAAATTCGGAGGTGGATGCAGGAATATTGAGGCTAGACTCATAGAAACTGACTCTGGACCGATGGTAATTGTCCACATTCTAGTTGATTGTAGGGATGCAATGGGTGCTAATGCAGTCAATACGATGGCCGAAACTATTGCCCCGAAGATAGAGGGAATGACTGGAGGGACGGTCATTTTGAGAATAATCAGCAACCTCGCCATACACCGCTTAGCTAGAGTGAGTGCAGTTTTTACTCCGGAAGAGATGTCCGACAAGGGGGATTCTCAGCAGGGCTCTGAAGTGATTGATGGTATACTGCAGGCGTACCACTTCGCCAAGGCCGATCCATTCCGAGCAACGACTCACAACAAAGGCATAATGAATGCGATTTCTGCAATCGCCATTGCCTGTGGCCAAGACTGGAGGGCGATAGAATCGGGCGCCCACAGCTATGCATCCCATGAGAGAACATATGGGTCGTTGACCCACTGGGAAAGAGATGATGAGGGTAATCTGTTGGGATCAATCGAGCTTCCAATGGCTGTTGGCCTAGTTGGAGGAGCGGTGCGAGTACATCCTGCAGCACAAGCGAATGTAGCACTGCTGGGGATAACTACTGCAGATCAGCTTGCCAAGGTGATGGCAGCAGCAGGACTAGTTCAGAACCTAGGTGCATTGAGGGCACTTGCAACTGTTGGCATCCAAGCCGGTCACATGAAACTCCATGTTCGAAACATGGCTGTGACTGCAGGAGCAGAGGGAGGCGAGGTTGACACTGTAGCGGCTAGACTCAGGGCTCAGGGAGGAAGAATCACCCAGAAGGCAGTGGAAGAAGAGTTGGCCAAACTCCGCTCTGAGTGATTACTCGGCTTCTAGTGTGTCCTCATCGCTTGATTCTTCTGAGAATTCATTGATTGACAACTGCTCCTCGGGAGCAAGTGAAGCGGCTAATTGAGCGCTTGTAAGGCCCATCTTCTCAGCCTCCTGCCTAAACCACGAGCGTACCTTTCTGTACTCGACCTCGGGGCACCCGAAGTACTCAGCGAATCTGCGAGTAGTGGTCAGTCTTCTTGTCAATCCGTCCCTCCTACGGTCGAGTAGCCCCCTCTTAGCGAGGTCCCTTACATGCTCGTAAGCTCGCTGTCCGAGCATATCGACCAGTTGGGATTGCGCCATGGGCTGATGATATGCCACTAATGCTGCGGCAGGAAGGAGTCTCTGAGGTATGTCTGCCCTGAATGACTCAGGCAGGTGTGGAGACAAGCCGGGTCTGACCTCGAATATCCATCGTCCTGCGACATCAGCCAACTGCAGCGCTGAGTCCCTACGTCTGCGTATGGTTGACTGCAACTGGCGCAGTGAGGCTTCGACCTCTTGGGCTGGACGATCTAGCAACTCGGAGAGTTCCTCGGCCGACATAGACCTGCCAGCACCGAACAGAATAGCTTCGAGAATGGTTGGTAGCTCTGGCTCAGACAATCTCCGCGACCTCCTGAATCTTAGGCTTCGGATTGAGTCTCAAAGACAGTGTTGTAAAGTCGTCTTCGTCGTCCCAAAGGTCTCTGAGAGTTATCTCGCCGTTCCTGCCATTCTTCTGCTTTAGATCGACGAATCCTCTGTTGGTAAGGAAAAGTGCGGAGACGAGCGCGGCAACCTGGGCCTCGGCTTCAGCCTCGTCCTCAGGTACCCCGTTCTCTATCGATTTGGAATTCAAATCCTCAACCAGTAATTTCAGAGAGACTGGTTCTCCGGCATCTGAGCGAGACTTGAGTGATTCCCAAGTCCTCTGCAGGTCACCCTCAAGGTCCTCGATGTGTAGGCTACCGCTGAATCTCTCCTTTGCCCTAGCATGGGCCTCACGGCTTTCCTTGGCAATCTGCTCACGGAGTCTCTGCTCGGCAGCGAGTCTGCCGGCGTCCTGAAGACCCATTAGCAACTCGCCGAGAGTAACTGGGCGGCTCTCGTCTCGATGAATTCTACCTTCAAAAATCTGAGGGAGAGTCTCATCGGCCGCACCCGAAAGTACTCCTACTGAGAAGTTGTAGTCAGCATCATCGAAGTCAGCCTCCCAGCCTCCGTCGAACTCCCACATATCCTCTTCTTCTTCCTCAAAGGCTCTCTCCTGCCTCTCTAGAAGCGAGGCTGCTTGGCCGCGAAGTATGCACCAAGCCATTCTGACTAGTCTACCACAAGTCGGTAAATCGATGTTCTCGGTCCGTTCGATTCTCTGATTGAACATCTCGATGAAAGAAGAAAGGTTCACATCCCATGGGTCGAGATCAGTAGACTGGAATAGTTGGAAGACCAGTGCGACGGACCTGTCGAACGGGTCAATCAGGAACTGATGCTCGGCCTCTTCTAACAAGGAGAGTTCGACCAATCTGTCGAGATACTTGCTAGTCTCTAGGTCTGCCTCGCCACCCAGCATGCTAGAGACGATATCATCCCTCATCACATGGCCATCGAAGACTGTCATGATTCTACTTCCTTCTGCAATTCCTCAGATTGCTCGGACTCTGTTTCTGGGTCTTCAGCCATCACGGATTCTCTCTCTTCCATGTCCTCGGTCCAATCTTCGGTTCTCTCCCTTAGTGAGTCGATGGTTTCTGCATCAGGAGTGTTCTCGGCAGAATCCTCGCTCTCCTCGATTTCTACTCCAGCTCTGTCGGCAAGGCCTCCGAGACTCTTCGGAGATCCTAGTGGCTCAGGTGCTCTTGGCATATTCTCCGGAACGGGTAGTTCAGGCATCGATTCTTTGTCGGCCGCGGACTCTTCCTGTGCTTTGCGCTCGGCCTCGAACTGCTCGCCCATCTCCAACGCAGTTGCCCTGTCGAAGTCGGTAATCAGTCGGCTTCTGCCATCGCCAGCATGAGTAACCCCGACATGGTGGTCTGCTAGAGTGAGGGTGACCTTTCGTAGTGTAACCATCAGGAACTGCGCCCTCTGACTGCGCATCCTGCATAGAGTGGCTATTCGCTCGGCGTTGAACGGGTCTAGGTTCTGATCTACTTCATCCAGATAGTAGAACGGGCTGGGCTCATAGTCCTGAAGAGCGAATATCAGTGCTAGAGCAGCCATCGACTTCTCTCCGCCCGAAAGCATGCTCCTTCTGGTGTTCTTACTCTTACCCGGAGGAACACAATCCATCTCCATACCTCCTTCGAAGGGGTTCTTCGGATTCTCCATCCTGAGACTCCCGTTGCCTCCCGGCTGTAGAATCTCGTAAACCTTAGAGAAGTTCTTGTCGACATGATTGAACACCGCCATGAGTCTTGTCTTTCTCTCTGACTCCAGTTGATCGGACAAAGAAATCAGCTGATCTCTCCTTGAGCGTAGGAGGGTTGTATCCTCGGCCAACGCAGTAATTCTCTGCGCGGTGATGTCGTACTGCTCGATTGCGAGCATGTTGACATCACCGAGTTGGCCGAGGCGGCGTTCGAGCCCCTGCACGCTCTTCTCCGCCTCGGCTACTGTCGGCAGTTCAACATCAGAAGATGGAATCTGTATACCTGCGACCGCTAATTCTGCCACTATCTCATCCACCGCCTCTCGCTTCTGCTGGATTTGTCCGTTGAGTTCCTCGATTCGAGCAGATAGGGTCTCTCTCCTCTGGGAGAGGTTTTCCAACGATGCTTTGAGACTGGCCCTCTCGGCTACAATCTCATCCCTACGCTCGTTGAGTGCTTTCTGCTCCTCGTCGAACTGAGAGGCTTGCTCCCTCAGGTCATCTAGTTTCTCGGTAGCCTCTGCTATACTAGCCTCAAGCTCTGTAATCCGACTTTCAGCCTGTGAGATGAGAGAGAGTTTTCTCCCTATCTGCTTGGAGATGTCCTCAACCCTCTCGGTAAGGATTCCGATTCTCTCATTCGAACTAGATATGGCAGACTCTGCTGCTAGTCTTTGACGCTCTGACTCCGTCATCTTCCGCTCTGCATCTCGCAGCTTCTTCGACAGGTGGTCGGGGGCGTGGTCTTGTAGCGCCTGTGCTGCCTCTGCCCTCTCTTCAATCACAGAATCCAGAGCTTCTTTGGCAGCAGCTGCAGCCTCTTTGGCAGCAGCATTGGCCTCCTCGTGATTTTTGAAATCGGAGATGCCCGACTGGACTTTCTTTCTGACTTCCTCGACTTCCTTCTGGGCCCTAGCCATGTCAGACTTCCAGTTTCGTGCTTGTAGTGCCTTGTCAGAATCATCTAGGCCGTGGATTCTATCCCTCAGGGTCTGCTGGTTTGAGCGTAGTTCCCTTAGTGCAGCCTCTACTGTTGAATACACCAGATTGGCATCTTCGACTGCGGACTCAAGGCGATCGAGACTGTTAGAGACGGAGCCCCCTCCAAATGCATTGGAAGTCCGCTTAGACGCGGAGCCACCGGTCATAGCTCCTGAACTCTCAATCAGCGAACCGTCGAGTGTGACCATTCTTACTCCTCCCATGTTCCTCCTAGCGACCTCCATTGAGTTCACGACTAGGGTATTCCTACTGACATACCTGACCGCTGTGTCAATCTCAGGGTCATATTCCAACAGGTCATGAGCGAAACCAACTATGCCTGGGTTGTTGGCAACGATCAGTGAGCGCCCGCCCGGCCTATTGATGCTGAGTTTGTTCAGAGGAAGGAATGTGGCCCTGCCTCCTCCGTTCTTTCTAAGCCATGCTATGCACTTGGCTGCGACATCGTCATCGCTGACGACTATGCTCCTGAGGCCACCACCCAATGCTATTGCTAAGGACTCCTCATGAGAATCGTCCTTTGGTGCGGTGAGTTCTCCGAGTGAGCCGAGAATTCCTCTAATTTCTCCACTCTGCCTCAGTCTGGCCAAGGCAGCTAGTGTGATTGCTGATCCCGGACTCTTTGTCCTCTCTTCCTGGCGGGCTCGTGCTCGACTCAACTCACGCTCCGATTCCCTGACCTTAGCCTCAGACCTATCTCTGTCAGCAGCGAGTTCTGACTCCTGCTTCTGTAAGCGACGAAGTTCCTCGGCCAGGGACGTTCTGTCCTCTCCAGGATTATCACTCTGGAGATCTTCTCCGACGAGTTCTAAATCATCACGAACCATCGTGGCTTCTTCGAACATCTCCTCGAGGTCAGCGAGTTTGCTGGAGGATATTTGCTCGGCCTGCTCAGCTCTGTCGGCTTCTAATCTCTTCTCGGCGTAAACTGCCTGAGACCCATCGACCTTTTCGGAAACATGGCCGAGTGCGCGCTTTAGGTCACGACCGTGTTTGTCGCCAGACTCGATCGCCTCCCTCGCTTCGGCTTCCTCACTGGAGGCTTCCTCGGTTGCTGTTTGGGAGTCAGCAAGATTCTGCTCGGCTGTAATCAAGGAAGTGTTGGCATCCTCCTGAGCCTTCTGCGCCCTCTCTAATTCCTTGCCGAATTCCTCGGCCTCAGAGTTGGCTGAATCGATTGCATCTTGTTGGTCGGCTATCCTATCGCCACCGGTCTCCATCTCAATCTCGTACTGACGGATAGTCTCAAGCAACTGCTTGCCATCTCCTCCCATAATCTGATTGATTTCAGACTCAACTCTGACCATCTCCTCATCCATTTCGAGAAGAGACCTATTGCCATCGGTAATCTTGTTTCCAATTTCGTCAATATCGCCCATGTAGCGAGACCTCTCCTCACCAAGCAGTTCGACATCCTCGGACCTGTTCCGGTGCCTAGATTGCTGAAGTACGATTCTGAAGTCATCGAGTTCGTCCTTCAGTTGCTTGTGCTTCAGAGCCTGTTCGCGCTCCTTAGACAGGCCCTTCAGTCGACTCTTCTGATCATCTTCAAGAATTCCTATGGTCTCTATGCTGTTCTCGACATGTTTCCTCTGAGTGTTCGACTTTCTTATCTCGTCGTCATAGGCAGTAACTCCAGCAACATCCTCGATAATCTTCCTCCTGTTGTAGGGAGTCATCGTGGCAAGATTAGTCACATCGCCCTGCTTGACGATATTGTATCCTCCAGCTCTGAGTCCAGCCTCTGCCAGGACTCTCCTCATCTCAGTAGCAGTGGATGGCTTATCGCCGATTCGNTATGCTGAGATTGGNGCTCCCTTTCTCCCTAGCTTCACAGTCCGAGTNAAACTGACCTCGTCGGAGTCTACTCGTAACCTCCTCCGGCCATCCCCATCGGGCTCGTTGTTCAGTACCAAAGTAGCAGACATGTGTTTCGCTGGCCTACCTCTCTTGCCACCGTTGAAAATCAATTGAGTTACATTTGCCGCTCTCAGAGACTTGGTCGACTTGGGGCCTAGCACGAACTCGAGGGCATCTAGGGTGTTCGACTTTCCAGAACCGTTGGGCCCTGTGATTGCTGTGAATCCCTCTTCTAGAGGGATGGTGACTTCTCCTCCAAATGACTTGAAGTTCTCGAGTTCCATTCGGATTAGATGCATCCCCTCACCCATTCGCCGAACGAATTATCGCCGACGACATTCGCTTCCTCCCCTTCTGTTCGCCTATGAATGTTGAGGCTGCCATCGGCGCAGCACAACGATTACTGAGGGGGTCTGAAATCGCCGCCAATTAATCGAAGTTTGGTGAAATTTCGATCCCGCTAATCAGTGCATGCAGCATCTCGTTCCTAGGTGTGGGGACACCTACTGACTCCCCCATCTCCACTACTGCCCCGCAGAGTTGGTCAATCTCGGTCTTTCTGCCGGCCATGATGTCTTGTAGCATCGAGCATCTGTTGTCCGCCGTGTTTGTAGCGACCTCTCTGAGTAACTCTTCCAAATCCAACTCTGAGATATCAACTCCGCTAGCTATTGCCACCATGGCGGCCTCGGACATTGCAGAGATTGCTTGACGCCATAGATCGGGCACCTCAAGGAGAGCGCCATTGCGCACTCCTGATATCGAGCAAACCGGATTTATCGCTACATTGACTAGGAGCTTAATCCAGATTGTCCTGTTAATGTCCTGCGACCATTTCGGAGACAATCCGGCTTGGTCCAGAACACCAGTCAATCGCTCAGTATTGGCCGATGGTGCTGAGGCGTCAAGGGAGCCAATGGTAATGCTACCTCGGCCCACCCAATGTATCCCCGTGTCGTCCCTCCATGCTCCGTGAGTAGTAATCCCGCCAAGCGTCCTATCTCTACCTAGGCGATGAGCTAGGGCCTGCGCATGCCCCATTCCGTTTTGCAGGCTAATCGCCATACCATCTTGCTTCAGTACTTCCTCGGCGATTTGGGCGAGTACTGAAGTCGAGTCTGCCTTGCCGCAGATGAAAGCAGCATCGCAACTGTTCGATAAATCTCCCGGTACTGGTCCGGACTCGCTGTCGAAGGTCACGAATCTCTCCGGAGGGATGGCCTCAATAGGGCCCTCGGGAGAATACAGTACCAAACCCATTGAGGATAGATTGCTCGCTGAAATTCCCCTTGAGATGGCTAGCAAGTCACAATCTGTGTCCGACAGAGCCCCCAACAGGACTCCGCCGATTGACCCGACTCCTAGGACTGCGATTCTCATTCACTGGCCTCCGTGTAGCGGGCAGAGAAGTGGAGAGTGATTTCCTCGTCCTCGATGCTAATCCAATATGCCCAGATTGCTTCCGGATGAGGGATTACGGAGATTCTAGCATCTACATCTGAATAGGGCTCTATGAAGGAGTCGAAGATGACGATGTCCCAATTGGTCAGAGTTACTGCATCTCCAACCCAATCAACTGATATCGAGAAGGTAGTATTCTCCCTGTTTACTATCTTCAATTCTCTCACGGCCCCTCCTCCAGTATTCGAGACATTAAGTTCGATGATCACATCAGGCCCCTCTACGACCTGGTAGGCAGAAAGTATTGAAGTGTCATCGCAGACTGCTAACCAACCCTCTGGGGTGAATCTGAGAGTTCCATTTCCTGGCCCTGTTTGTGGGATGGCTATGGCTGATCTGTCTGCGAGATCTCTGCTCCAGTTATCACTAGTCTCGATATCCGAAATTATGTTGGATGACGGGCAGAAAGCTGAGCCTGACTCTCCACGAATAATCGTGTATCCTTCTTCTGGACCGAACCATTCGGGAATTGACCATTCTCCTCTTGAGACATGGAGTTTAGGCATAGTGTCCTCGATTGGCATGAGGAGTAACTCGTCAGGTTGGCCATCTCGTCCTAGGATAATCGGTGGTCCGATGACGAGGTGTTGCTCATCTCGGTTTGCAAGGGCATGGATGGCTCCGACCTTTCCCCTCAGGCACAAGTCGTGTGTGCCTTCTGCAAGTGAAGTCTCGTTCTCGAAGGACCAGAATGGCGAATCACCCAGAAAGCTCAGATTGACATAGTCTCCTTCAAAGACACTCAACTCTACACAGATTCTGGGAGTCGATGTATCCTCGACCAACACCCAAAGAGGGTCTATGGACGAGGTAGAATCGGCTGATCCAAACAGTACTGAGTGCTCGGAAACATATCCGTCGACATCAATTAGGACTACTAGTCTGAAGGTCATACTCTCTGAGATGATTGAGGAGGAGAGGGGGTCAGAGGCTATCGAAAGTTCGATTTCTATGCTGCTCGGTGACGCTTGTGTGATGTCGTCGAATCTGCAGACTCCTCGTTCATCCAGACACTCGGAATTGATCTGCCAGTCGACATGTCTCGCGCCCTCTATCCTCATCTGCAGCCATCCGGATACCGGCATCACTCCGGCTGGCTCCAGCACCAATTCGACTGATGTCTGCCCGTCCTCAAAGGCAACGAACTCGGGCCATGACTCGGTCGAGAGGCCTTCGTCCCATTCTTCNATCTCGAAACTGGGCTGAAGGCCNGGATATCCCANCAGTAGGATGGNGATGGTCATGGNCGCAATCTGACGCATTGGAATCTCGTCAAGGTCAGCATATTCGTCTACAACGAAGGGTTCTGGCAACTGTTCTGGGCTGAATCTCCTCCAAGCAGCAATTGCCGCCAGCAGCATCCATGGCCAGTACTCGGTGGAGATGAAGATTAGTATGGCGAAGCCCAGTGTTGTGATGAATATCGATGTCTGGATACGGTCATCCTGCATGTCCTTGGGGCCGAGCAGTGAGTGCAGTATCCTGTCTCCAGGGAATCCCGGAATCGGCAGTAAGAGTGCCCAACTTACGATTGAGAGCGCGATTCCGGCCAGGCCAGTAGGGTGCATCCACTGCAGCCTGAGTGAGGCGTGCGGCTCGACTAGGATTGAGGCGAGGACTTCTGAGATTAGGTTGAGGTCGACTGCCACGGGAGAGGTCTCGTAAGCTGGTGGCTGAACCGAGGTCATCCCAAGTCCGATTATGGTAAGCAAAGTACCGCAAACGAACATGACGGCAGGGGCTGTTAGCTCAATCAGTCCCAGTGCTCTCCGGTTTGGGACCGGGTGGAGATCAGGTCGGGTCTGTCCGATGGCAGAGACGAGACTGAATGGCCATTCTGGAGAGAATACTGGAAAGGCTAGTGGAATGAGGTGGGAGTTCTCGACATCGAATGCCTTCGCTGCGAATATCCGAGCGTAACTGGCAAGCAGTAATGATCCAATTAATGGGAGAGTGAAGAACACGATTGCCGTCTCAAGGATGGATGGGTCGAATGATTGTAGGCCGGGTTCCATTGAAGAAATCCAGAGTGATCCAGACAGAGTCGTGAACGATGCGGCTAGAACCCAAACCAAGGATTGTTGCCAAGAAGGCATGACAACGGGCTGAATTGGTAGAGAACCTATCGACATGACCGGAGGATCTCCCTCGTCCAAGACGGCGATTAGACTCAGTGACATCAGGTGGCGATTCAGAGAAACCAGACACTCGCTAGGGTCTCTGCCGTCTCTGCCATTTACTTCCCAAGACAACTCAGAGATTCCCTGGCCTCCCAGCAGGAAGTACCTGCTGCAGATTACCTCCAGAAGCTCTCTGTCGTCCCATGTCTCGGTATCGAGGAGATGGGGTTTCGGGTCGGACATGGCGTCACCTTAGTACATGGCCGGGGTAGGTCTGATTTGACCCCTCGCACGTGCGCACGGCGAACGGAGTTCGCCGTTTCACTTGTTCTTGAAGCGTTTCAGGCGGAATGTTTCCTCTCGCTCCATCTCCTCAAGACGGAGCTGGATGAAATTGCGGGCCTCCTCCATTTGAGGGATGACTACATACTCCAAGGCGTTGACTCTTCGCTTGGTGGCCTCAATCTCCACTAGGAGTCGTTTCAGAGTGCCTTCCATCTCGGCTGCCTTGACGATTCTCTCGATGAGCACTGAGTATGAATCGGATGCCTCGTCGATGTAAGCCGATCCTCCAATCAGTCCCGTTCCACGCTCGTCCATACTGGTGGTAAGATTGGTACCTTCCACACTCGGTACTACTACTCCCATGATGTTACGTCGGCTGACGGTGACTTCCGGATGTCTTGAGATAGCGATAGCCGCGCTTTTCACGGCTAGGCCGCCTTCAATAGCACTAGCTAGGCTGATTGACTGAACGGCCTCGCGATAGGTTTCGACTAGGCCCTCACGGGCCTCAATCATCTCAGAGAGTAGCGTTCTGAACTCATGAAACAAACCGTCTCTCTTCATCTTAAGCAGGTTGTACCCATTCTGGGTCTGCTTGATGCGCCGTTTCAGGTTGATTAGCTCAGACCTGGTTGGCTTGATATCGAGGGCCATGTTCTACCTCCTATTATTCTGTATATGGCTCACGATTTGCTCTCGGTTGGGTGGTACTTGTCGATCCATTTCTGTTCGAGTCTGACCAGATACTTCGTGTCGATGTTGGTGAGTAGGTTCCAAGCCAAATCTAGAGTTCCTTCGTCAATCGATCGGTCCTCGTCTCGGCTCTGTCTAAGGAACTGGTCCTCGAAGATATCAGCGAACTTCAGCAGCTGCAAATCACGCTCGTTGAGAGCATCTTCTCCGACGATTGCCACCAATCCTCTCAACTCTCTACCTCCTGCATAGGCGGCATAGAGTTGGTCGGAGACTGACTTGTGGTCCTCTCGGGTCTTGCCCTCTCCAATTCCAGCGTTCATCAGCCTCGACAGAGATGGTAGAACATTAATTGGAGGGTAGATTCCCTTCTGGTGCAACTCTCTAGAAATCACAATTTGCCCTTCGGTAATGTATCCGGAAAGATCCGGGATCGGGTGTGTGATATCGTCTCCAGGCATAGTCAGAATTGGGAATTGTGTGATGCTTCCCTTCTTGCCCTTCACCATGCCTGCCCTTTCGTACATCATTGCCAGATCAGTGTACATGTATCCGGGGTATCCGCGTCTTCCAGGAACTTCCTCGCGGGCAGCTCCAATTTGACGCAGAGACTCACAGTAGTTGGTCATGTCAGTGTAGATGACGAGTACGTGATAATCATGCTCGAAAGCAAGGTACTCCGCGGCAGTTAGAGCCAGCCTAGGAGTAATCAGACGCTCGACGGCCGGGTCATCTGCTAGATTGACGAACAGCACGGCGTTCTCCATAGCTCCAGTTCTCTCTAGGTCGTGCACGAAGAAGTTGTACTCTTCGGCAGTGATTCCCATTGCACAGAAGACCACGACGAAGTCGTCGTCGCTTCCGACGAGCTTAGCTTGCCTGGCAATCTGAAGAGCAATGTCGTTGTGTGGTAAGCCTGATGCTGAGAAAATCGGTAGCTTCTGCCCACGAACTAGGCTAGTGCACGCATCGATAGCAGAGATTCCTGTCTGGATGAACTGCTCTGGGCTCTCGCGGCTGTATGGATTGATGGCGGCACCGATGATGTCAGCCATCTCTTCTGCGACAATCTCTGGTCCGCCATCTCTTGGCTTCCCAGCACCGTCTAGAATGCGTCCAATCAGCCCCTTACTAACAGGTAGCCTGAACACATCTCCGAGGAACTTGACTCCGGTCTGCCTGTCTACGGACTCGGTTCCCTCGAATACCTGCACGATGACTTGGTCATCACTGGTATCCAGCACCTGTCCGTTCTTCATTGTCCCATCTGAGAGTCTTAGCTGTACGATTTCATTGTAGGCTACTGGCTCTGTCTTCTCAAGGAAGACCAATGGCCCCTTGACATCAGTAATTGTTCTGTATTCCTTTCCGCTCATTCATGGCACCCCCTAGTTATCCTCCATAGTCTCAGCAATCTGCTTAGACATCTTGCCGAGTAATTCTCCAATGCGTTCTGCATAGCCCTCCTCGAAGCGCCCTCTCATCAGATCAGTACGCGCAGGTACGTTGACTACATCCTCGAGGCCGGCCCCTCCGGCCATCGCCTTTTCCGATTCTTCTTGGAAAGTCAAAATGGCCTTGGCCATCTCGTATTGCAAGCCAAGCTGGCTGAATGTGTCGACATCGTGGAATGCGTTCTGCTGAAGGAAGAACTCACGAATCATACGTGCGACCTCAAGAGTGAGTTGCTGGTCCATTGGCAAAGCATCGGAACCAACCAATTGCACGATTTCCTGTAGTTCGGCCTCAACTTGCAGTAAACTGCTGATCTTAGTTCGGACCTCGGGGAAGTCATTGGCGATATTGTCCCTGTACCACTGGTCGAGTGCCTGAGGATACAAGCTGTATGAACTCAGCCAGTTAATTGCCGGGAAGTGTCTCTGTCTTGCTAGGCCAGCATCGAGCCCCCAGAACACCTTGACAATTCTGAGAGTACCTTGGCTGACCGGTTCTGAGATGTCTCCACCGGGAGGGGAAACAGCACCAATAACCGAGACAGATCCGTCATCTCCGCCAAGAGTCTGAACACGACCTGCGCGCTCATAGAACTCGGCTAGTCGGCTTGACAGATAGGCTGGGTATCCTTCCTCACCTGGCATTTCTTCGAGACGGGACGAAATCTCGCGCATGGCCTCGGCCCACCTGCTGGTGGAGTCGGCCATTAGCGCCACATCGTATCCCATGTCTCTGAAGTACTCGGCGATGGTGATACCGGTGTACACAGATGCCTCACGGGCAGCGACTGGCATGTTGGATGTGTTGGCAATCATCGTGGTTCTGTTCATCAGCGGCTTGCCGGTATTGGGGTCTGTCAGATGAGGGAACTCAGTGAGAACCTCAGTCATCTCATTGCCACGCTCGCCACATCCAATGTAGACGACGATTTGAGCGTCTGACCATCTAGCCAGCTGCTGCTGAGTAACCGTCTTTCCAGCACCGAATGGACCAGGTATTCCGGCTGTTCCACCCTTGGCTAGAGGGAAAAGGAAGTCGAGAATCCTCTGGCCAGTAATTAGTGGCACATCTGGAGCGTTCTTCTGGGTGAATGGGCGCGGCGTCCTGACCGGCCACTCCTGCATCATCGCGATTTCAGTGCCATCTTCGAGTGTACACACCGTGGTCGTGATGTCGAACTCTCCGGACTCGATGCTGGCAATCTTGCCGCCGTGACCGGGGGGAGCCATGATTCTGTGCTCGACGGTCTCAGTCTCCTGGACGAATCCTATCACGGAGCCACCCGAGATCTCGTCACCGACAGAGGCTGTAGCGTTGAACTCCCATTTCTTTGAGAGATCGAGTCCATCAGCATCCACACCTCGCGTGATGAACACGCCCATGGTCTCCTCTAGATCCTCCAGAGGTCGCTGTATCCCGTCATAAATCTGAGTCAACAGTCCAGGACCCAACTTGACAGAAAGGGTCTGACCCGTCCTGACTACTGGCTCACCTGGTCTGATACCCGAGGTCTCCTCATACACCTGAATGACCGACTGGTCACCATGCAACTCAATCACTTCTCCCATCAATCCCTCATCACCGACTCGTACCACTTCGTACATTCTCGGCGAGATGCCGACGGCCGTAACGACCGGTCCTGAGATTCTGTAAATCAATCCGCTTTCTTCACTCATTTCTTCACTTCCTTATCCTGTATTCGAGGAATCTACTTCCAAAGGTCGACGCCTAGCGCCGACTTGATGGACTCTCGGAGGGTGTTGTCCTCCTCAGTCCCAATGCCCAAAACTGTGGGCGTAATGCTGTCGGACATACGCTGTCTTAGCTTGTCCGGCATGCGTATTAGGTCGGTTGAATCAGTAACTATGATTCCGACCTCCTTCTCATCGAGCAACGAACGGAGAGTATCTCTCATCTCGTCGTCGTTGCTCGGGTTGTGCAGGCGAGTAATGCCTGCTAACTGGAATCCAAGTGTGAACTCGGGAGAGCCTACTATCACTATCTCCATCTTCTCACCTCAGAATGTCATGTGCGCTTCGATTATGTCATCTGGTAGCCCCACTGCTTTGCCGCGCACAAGCAAGCGTAGGTTCTGAACTTCGAGCACCTTGCTCTCCAGATAATAGATGATTGGAAATGCCGAGAGTGGGTTGAGGTGGCTCATCCTCTTCATGTCCGACCTCCTCTCTTCAGCCAGATAACTGACCACAGGGTCGAATCCGCCGTGCTCATCGACCTTCTCTAGGTTCTCCTCGAGTTCGGCCGTTTCCATATTGGAGCGTCGGAGCACCTCTATCAGGGCATCTTGGCTATCAGCCTCTGCAGCCGATTTCAACAGGCTGCCCTTGAGTGCACTACCGCCTTCCAGCATTGCGTCCAAGCGCTGCTCGGCTGACAAGCCCTGTCTGAGTGAGCGTAGTAGATTGACGATGTTGCGATGATCAATTTCCTTGCGCAAATAGCCCAAAAGAAGTCTGTGTCCGAGTCCGCTCGCTCTCAACTCTGTTATGGCTTCCCTGTAGTAGTGCCTGTCGAGATTGTCCTCGTACTCATGCAAGCGCGCGTCGGAATCCATGTCGGAAATCGCAGAGCCCCAATGGGTGCCGCGCATGGCTGCGGCGGCATCCTCTAGAGTCTCACTCTGCCGAGCGATCTCAATCCAGTCTACATTCAGATCATTCTCGTCGGGCAGAACAGAGTTCGCTAGATTCTCGGCGCTGATTCCACCGTTGACAGCGCGCAGAACTGCCTTGGCATTGCTATATGAGAATCTAAGAGCGAAGACTGCGACAATGCTTCTCAGATTGCCCTGGCAGTAACCCATGACCTCAGAGACCTCTCTCTCAAGATTGTGCGCTAGTGCAGCCTCAACGAGGTCAGCGCCACTCAGCCTAGCCGAGTAGATATCAATCTCCTTCCTGTAATCGAGTTCTCCGATGCTGGCAGCAATCGTATCTGGGCCGCTCTTCAGGAGTTGGCGCAGCCGGGTCTCTTCCAGCAGCTTGGACTTCCTAGCCTTGCTGCGGGCTGCAGCATTGGCCCAGTTGCCCTTCCCGGCTGCGATTGCCATCCTGTCTCACTCTCCAAATAGTATGTTACTGACTTCACCGAGTCTGTCGCCCCAGGCTTCCCTGAGGCGTCCTTCGAATCTATAATCCATCAGAATCGAGCCTTCGGCGTCCTCGAGAACGAATCCGCCCATGCCCTCGATCTCATCTCCCATTTCGAACCCTGATAGGTTCTTGGCGAGGAAGTCTCGATCAATCTTCACCGGTTTGAGCACCATTCCTGAGGGTGCCTCGTCGGAGGCCTGTGCCAGCAGAGACTTGAGCACCTTATCCCTGCCCTTCAAATCAGGAGAAGCCGCACTGGACAGTACTTCCTCCCAAGTGGCATCGAGCTCCGCTCTGCGAGCGACCAGGAGTGTCTTCTGGTTTCGTTGCCTAGCGGCAGCGATACTCTCGACGGCTATCTGGTCACATATTCTCGTAGCGTTAGCGATAGCCTCCTCGCGGTACGTGGAGACAGTCTCGCTCGCCTCATCGGCTATTCGCTTGGCCTCATCGGCTGCCTTGTCAGTGACGGCCTTAGCCTCAGCCTTGGCCATCGCTTCGATTTCGCTTGCTAACTTGTCTAATGACATGCCATACTCCTATGTCTGTATCTCCAACGACCTACAACAGGTAGATCGATAGGAAACCGAACAGAACAATGGTCTCAGGCAGCACAGTGAACAGAAGTCCCACTCCGAACTTGGAGTCGTCCTCAGCGATCATGCCGACGGCTGCAGCGCCAATCGAGCTCTGGGCGATTCCAGTACCTATACCACAGCCTGCTAGTGCCAGCCCTGCGGCTAGTTTGGCCATAGACTCAGTGGTCTGTTCATTGTCAGCCGCACTCTCTTGAGCTGTAGCGACACTGGCGACTAGCGTCACCATGAAGACAGTCATTAGAAGGCGGTATGCCATATTCATTCTCTTGTTTTCCATGTTATTTTCCTCCGTTTTTCTCACAATGTGAGTCTTACTCGACCTCAACCTTGTCCGGCTTGAAGCCGAACGCCTTGAAGGGGAGGCCGCTCCCTTCGTAGAATTGCATCATCCACTCGACGAAATGTAGTCTGACAGTGTGGATGTTTGGACTAAAGATGCCCAGAACTAGGGCGAAGAGCTGGACCAGAAGCCAGCCGATGAACATGACAGGAATAAGAACGATGTCTAGTGTGGAAGCATGACTCAGGTCTGACAGAGTGTGTGCCATGACCTCGTAAATCATCTCGTTGCCTGTGGCAGCAATCTTGACTCCCACCACTCCCACAGCGAACAGTCTGACATAAGATACCACCTTAGGTAGCATACCTAGTGACTCGAGTATTCCCATCGGGATTCCGATGCCCCAGCCCATCTTCTCATAATGCGCGAGCAGTACCATGACCATGACCACGCCAACGCCTGTGACGGCTAAGCCTGGAGTAGCTATATCCCAGTTGTTACTAAGGAATCCGTAGCCAAAGACGAAGCCCCCGATTAAGACAGTCATCCAGGATCCTTTCTCAAAGATGGCATCCATCATGCCGTGAGCTCTGTACACATCGCGGAAACCAATCAACAGGCCGATGAGAATGTGTATAATTCCAAGGTAGATCGTGAGGAGGATTAGATTCTCTAGATTGGTGGAAACTCGGTGGAATGGGTAGGCTAGAGTGAGTTCCAACGGCCCTTCCCAGACCCAGTAGAATTCACCTCCGTTTGGATATAGGTTGGTCATCCAAGCGACCCACCAAGGTGCGTGTGAGTCCTCCCAGTGATAGTGTCCATGCGTAGTGCCATCAGCGAGGTAGGCAGCTTCACATTGAGCGACGCCGATTATGTGGTCAATGTCACAATGCCCATGAGGCAAGAATTCGAAACCTGCGAATTCGCCGTAGATATATCCGAATATCAGTGTAGAAGTTCCAATGGTAAACAGGAATCCGGCCACATTTGAGAGCATGTCATCGAGAGGGAATCTCCTCCAGATGAAAAGGGCTAGAGCCATCACTGAAAGGCCGTATGCCATGTCCCCAAGAATCATACCAAAGAAAATCGGGTAAGTCAGGAACATGAAGAAGGTCGGGTCTACTTTTCCATAGGCGGGCCTGCCCATAACATCTGTAAGCATCTCAAAGGGCTTGCTGTAATGCCGAGGGGAGAAGTCGATTGGAGGCATGTCCTCCTTGTCCTCATGGTGATGTCCGTGACTGTGCGCCGGGGGCTCGTATCTCTCGATGTCGACATGTGTGCACACTCCAGATAGAGCCGTCATGACCTCCTCTTCGGCCAAAGAGCGGATCCATCCGTCGAGGACGAATGTATGCTCGCTGACAGCGACCCTGACGGGAGTGGTTGCGAGTTGTAGGTCTCTCTCTAGGAGCTCCATGCCACCAAACAACATACTACTATTGGTCTCGGACCAGTCTGATAGTTCGGCCTTTAGTGCCTCCATCCTAGTTTCGATTTCGGCCTTCCTGTCGTTCAGCTCAGCGATTCGATTTGTAGGAAGGCCATCTGACTCGGGGATGGAGATAGCTTGGAAATCGTGCTCTGAGAGCATCTTTTGGACAGAGTCCGAATCCTCATTTCTACAGAACACTGCAATTACTCCCTTCTTCGCGACCTCGCTGCTCATGTGCACAGATGTATCGCCGAGAGATGCGAGGGCGGGTCTGGCCTTGCTAAGCGAAGAGACTGTTCCTACAAACGGAGTGATAGAATCGTAACTCCTCATCAACTCCATCTCTAGACTGAGTGGTGCTAGGAGTGCTAGGACGCCCAATTCCTCATCTATCTGTGAGGATTCGATTTCTAGTGCCTCCGTCTCGTCATTGAGACCCAGCGCATTGGAGACTAGGTCATCGATGTCTCCGGATAGATTTCTGCGAACTTCCGGAGCGGACATCAACTCATTCTGACTTGGGCTCTGCATGTTAGCAGCCGCCCCCCTCATCTTAGTGAGTCTGCGACTAATGTCTTCGGACGCATCGTACGGAGTGCCCATTGACAGGTCCTCGTCGTCGCTGCTGTAATCGTTGATGTGTACAAGAGAGAGGCCTGCCATGACATCGATTGTGGTCTTGAGCTGATCCTTAGTGCCAGCAACGACCAGGCGAGACATGTCTTCTGGCGTCAGTTGGCTCATTTCGTCACACCCTGGGCTAATCCTTACGGAAGGCAGTAAGAACGGCGTCAGCCGCCTTACTGCGGTTCTTCTTGCCATCATTGGCGACGCGCTCTAGTTCAGCCTCGCCATCGGCGGCCACGGATTCTGCTTCCTTCTCGGCCGCAGCACGTGCATTATTCATCATCTTGGATGCCTCCTTGTCAGCGCCCTGTCTACCTGAGCTCAAAGACTCGGCAGCTTTGACACGGGCGTTGGAAACCGTCTCGGTCGCCTTCGCCTCCGCATCCGATTGGATCTTCGTCGCCTCACTCTCCGAGTCCTTGATTGCTCGGAGTATATCTGCTCGTCCCATAGTGTCACCTTCGGTGACACGCGCGAAAGACGAACGGTATATCACTTTGACCATGCGATTCCTTCGCTATTTTGCAGTAATTTATCGGGATTCAACCAAATATGTGAGGTCTCAGCGAGCCCCATGGACGCCGAGCGAATCGGAGAGGCTGACTGGAATGAGCTCCAGCAGAATCTTGAGGCCACCATACCTGTTTACGACAAGGTAAATCGGTTTGCGACCCTTGGTCAAGTCTCTCGCTGGCGTAGGATGGTGAGAGAGCGACTGCCCTCCAGTGGCAGAGTTCTAGAGATCGGTTGCGGGCCGGGAAGTTTCGCAGAGGATTTTGAAGGGGCCGAACTGGTCTGCCTTGACCCGATTCCCGAGATGCTCAGAGTAGCCAAGGGGAGAGTCGGAGCCAAGAGAGAAGAGAGAGGCGAATCAGCTGTAGAATTTATCGAAGGAAAAGCAGAAGAGTTGCCTTTTGAGGACTCAACCTTCGATGCCGTATGCTCCCTGTTTTCGTTCAGAGACTGGTTCGACAAGCGATCTGGGCTAGCAGAGACTCTCAGAGTGCTAAAACCAGGAGGATTGTTCGTGATGGTCGAGCCAGCGAAAGTCAATCGGTTGCATGGCGTCATGGGATGGCTGTGGATGCGAATCTGGGTCTCGAGTTACGCTCGGCTGTTCTACAATTCCGAGAGTAATCCTTGGAAGTGGCTCACCAAGACCTATGCCAGTTTCGGGACCACGAAAGACTACATCAGGATGCTCGAAGAGACTGGTTTCGTGGAAGTATCTGCCAAACTGATATTCCCAGGGATGGCCACAATCTGGCAGGGTCGTTCACCTGAGGCTGAATAGCGATTTGCAGGTTACAGCCCTCCAGATGAATGGCTTTGTGAGCCTGTTGAACATTAGATTGAGAAACCAGTCTGGAGAACGGAACATCAGTGTGCCCAGTTTGAATGCGAATTTTGAATTCCGCATCACCTTGCCCATCTGAATATTCCACCTCGCTTCGTACTCCTCTAGGGGCGTTTTTACGCTCAGATGTTCGGCGACCACCTGACCAGCGATTCTTCCCCCAATCATCGCTATCGTGATTCCAGCACCGTTGGAGGGGAGGACCATTCCGGCCGCGTCCCCGACTAGTAGGTGATTTTCTTTCACGAACCTAGGAATAGTGCCGGACATCGGGAGAGACCCGGCCCCCCTGAAACTGATTTTTCCTTCGTATCGAGAGAAGAATTCCTCGGAATACCGATTCAAACTTTTGCCCTTGGCTAGCCTTCTCTGGATGCCAAGTCCAATATTGGCCCCTCCTTGCTTGGGGAATGCCCAGGCATAACCGCCAGGAGCGACTGATCCGAAGTGTAGTTCGAGAGCATCGCTGAAAACGCCATCCATGAGTACGAACTTGACAGGAATATTCAGTGAATCTACATCCCAATGTGACTTTCGCAGGGGGTCGTTGTGACCACCCGCTCCGATGATTACCTTAGCGGTGAACTGCGAGCCGTCGGCTAGGGTGACTGTGTTCGAGTCAATCTCTGCCACCCTAGTTCCTACAAGATACTCGGCCCCACTTGAAAGGGCTAGTTTGACCAAATCCTCATCGTGTGCCACTCGATTGAGTACCAGGCCCTCGAATGGATATCTCAGTGACTTACCAGAGGGTGGCACCAAATGCATCTCTGTCGTCCTCAGTGAAATCGCATGCTCGGATGTTCGTAGTAGGTCGTCGATGTCAGGTACATCTGGGCACAGGCGCCTCATCTCGTCGTTACTAGGTACCAGTTCTCCGCATTGCAACGGGGAGCCGATAGGGTCCCTGCCGTCGATCACTAGAACCTCGGCCCCTCCTTCGGCAGCATAGCGGGCCGCGGTGCTTCCAGCGGGTCCGCCTCCAATTATTATGGCGTCCCAGTCGGTACGTTGCAGAGGCATGGGTTCAGGCCCGGCGTCTCTCGGACATCTTAGTGAGTTCTGCCATGAGTGTCCTAGCCCGCGACTCGGGCAGATTCTCTAGAGCATTCAATGCCCTCTCGATATGATTCTCAATCAACTGTCTGACATACTGTAGAGAGCCTGCCTTCTCGATTAGTTCGGTGAACTCACCCCATCTGTCATCGCCGAAGTTCGTGAGAACATCGGTGAAGTGCTCGTAGTCGGAACCATGCAGCATGGTCAGGGCGTGAATGATTGGAAGAGTCATCTTGCCATCGTGGACATCGGTGCCGCGGGGCTTGCCCATCATAGGATCTCCAGTCAGGTCCAGCAGGTCGTCGACCAGTTGGAAGGCCCTTCCGAGCTCCATGCCGAAGTTCTCCATAGAATCTGCATATTGCTCGGCCTTTGCGGTAATTGCGGCCCCCCAGCATGCTGAGGCGAAAGGACTGGCTGTCTTGCCGTCGACTATCGCATAGTAGTCCTCAGGAGTGGTCGATAGATTGCCGATGTGTTCCATCTGTAGGATCTCTCCCGATGCAATGCCTCCGCAGATGCTGGCGGTACGTTCGACGACGCGGTCATCGTTGTGACCCCCTAGTCCGAATCCGAGTGCGAAAAGGTAGTCTCCAGCGATAATTGCGTGAGATTGGCTCATTGTCGTGTGCAGTGTGGGCTTGCCCCTACGTAACTTGGACTGGTCATTGATGTCGTCGTGCACTAGGGTCGCTGTGTGTATCAACTCACCTGACAGGGCTAGGTTGAATGCCTTCTCTCTATCTTCACCGCCGCAGGCCTCGTATGCTAGTACGGCGAGTATGGGCCGGTACCTCTTGCCGCCCCCTAGGAGTACATCTCGAACCAGCCTCATTACCGGAGCGTCGGGTTGAGACAATCTCTTCTGTACGAACTCCTCGAGAGCCTCCTCAACCTGGTAACGACGCCTCTCAAGCTCCGCCCGGGCGCTTATCTGATTGAGGGAGACCATGTCACTCGTATCTGTTGACAAGGGTCGCATATATCAACAAGTGTACACGCCGGCCGTACGGGCACGTTACGTGTCCCCCCAGGAGGTGGACGAATTGGACGAATTGAGACTCGCATTCATCGATACTCCCGACTGCTCTGTTAGCGAACAATTCGACGAGTTCGATGACGAAGGCCTCAGTGTGAAAGATGTCTCAGCCTCGGACTTCGAGGAAGCTATCAGCATGCTTTCAAACGGAGATGTAGACTTGTTAGCGATGCCTGCATCAATCCTGCACGGTAGACAGTTGGAAATGCTGGAGGCGGGATGTGAAGTCGTAGGGGCTCGTACTCCTCGTCGCCCTAATCTGGTTCTGGTCTCAGATGACAAACTGGAATATCAACCTCGATTGGGAATAATACTCGCAGAGTCGCCACTAGTGCGCAGGCAACTGAAGAGAGCCAGGGGCGGACTCAGAGTCCTGAGTCCTGCGGCCTTTGCATCGATTAGCGAAATGACATTTCCGCCCGGAGACAGCCTCGAGATTGCTAGGTGGATGGACGAGTTAAGAGAGTCGGGAGAGATTGATGGCTACATCACATCAAGGGCGGTTTACGACTCATTAGGGCCGTCCGCTCGCCGTCACGCTCTACTGCCTGATCCCAAGGACAGGGGCGGGAGTCACTTCCTGCCACTGCCTTACGCAGACCTGGTCATCCTGCTGGCAAGAGTGCGCTTCCCCAGCAGTATCTCAAAGAGGATTTCAGAAACTGAGGGAGAAACCTGTTGGCATATCCAAGACCAGATGATTTCTGGTCTAGATTCAGATATGCTCGAGAGAGTAGGTATACTCGTCAGGCATCGTCAAGTCAGGTCACTGATGAAACAGGCAGAAGAGCAACGAGACATCACCCTTGAACAGGCTTGTCACGACACCGAAGGAGAGGTCACCCAGACAGAAGTGCATGTCGAATTCAGAATCGAGTTACTTTCTGGAAACGGTCGACATACCATCAGCCTAGATCGAATTATCAAATACAGCGAATTCAGGCATGCTACCATCTCAGCGATTAGGGACTGGGAGACTCTGCTCCAAGAGGCATCCAGACCAGTCCCTAAGGACTTCTACAGTGACGAGGAGGCTCCTGCCTTCATCGACCTAGAAGAATAGTGGCTTTGAAATCTAACTGCATCAATCAGCAGGCCCGAGTTTCCAGATGCGCAACCGATATGACCTCAGGGCCACCGAGTCAACCCGTAATGCTGCACATAGATGTCGATAGTTCGGTTCTGGATGTCCTGTACAGGGGGCGTTTGATGGAACTCAGAGATAGGGCCGAGGAAGCAGACCTGAGCAAGAGTGGTTCTGTCGAAGTACTGCGTGCGAGGCTGATTCAACATCTCGTTCTCGAAGAGATTGACCTGTCATGGGAAGGCATCCAGTCTCTCACACACAAAGAGTCTGGAGCAGTACTGAAGGTGTTTGGAATCAAGTCCTCGGGCTCTCACAAAGAAAGGAGGCAGCGACTCTGGCTTCACCTCAACTTCGATTCTCGCAGACTGAGCGTGGAGCACCTAGCAGGTATGGAGAGGGATGAGTTGCACGAGTTATGTCTGCGATTGGAATTACCTCTAACGGGCACTAGAACGGTTCTGATGGGGCATGTAGCTGGTGTGCTAACAAGTCAAGGCAGGGGCTGGGGCAGAATCAAGCGCAGCCTGTGGAGATCTGGAGTTCCGAAGGTATCCGCTAATTCGCCCCCTAAGGAATCCGAGGAGGTTTCAGAGGAATCCGAGGAGGTTTCAGAAGTCGAACTCACTGATTCAGAATCTTTCGGATCGGCTTCGCCTGTCGCAGTTCTAGAGGATGCCAGAGACTCCATCGTGAAGGATGTTGACAAGTCCAATCCTGAGGTCCAAGGGGCCTTGTTGACCATTGGCGCTAGGGTCGAGGAACTAGAGAGAATGGTGGGCAGTATTCTCAGAGGGCATTCAGGGACATGGGGCTCCAGCGAAGAAGGCTTGCTGATTAGGTTGGCCGAGCGGAGAGGTTGGCCTCTAGAGAGTGATGAGGTTCGCTCGAGAGTAGTTACCGTGGCCACCAACATCGCTGAGACAAAGGGGGCCAGCATCGGAGAAGGAGTCAGGACCAGAGTCGATGCTGCTGCTGTTATGAGTAGGGTCCGAGAGCGGATGGAATACGCTGAGAAGTTGATTTCAAAGGACGATTAATTACTCGGGGACGAGTTGGAAGAAGCCAAATCTCGGCTCCATCACCTCGCCTTGGTCTCTTGCGGAATCGATAGCATCCTCTGCGTCTTCTCTGGAGTGCCCAGCGTTTACCAGTGCTGCTACGATGTCGTTGTAATCAACTCCCTGTCCTGTGTCTCTGGAGCGTATAATCTCAATGATTGTCTCTACTGCATCAGATGGCTCAGAGGGAGCTTGTGGAGTGGGCGCATCTGTGGTTGACTGCTCAAGAGTGGGGGCGTCCTCGGCTTCGGTTTCTATGACATTGGTCCTGCCTGTGGCAATAGATAATGCCTGCAGAACTCCAACTTGGTATGCCTCGGAGTCGAAATCACCGTAATGGCCGCGCGCGAGAATTAGTCCGTCAACGAGGTCAGAGGGGACTCCGGCTGCCTCTAGTGCAGCTGGATTCAAATCACTCTCAAGAGAAGATGAGTGGGCATCTATACGCCTTAGGGTCGCATCGGCAGTCTGGACCAGCCAGTTTGTGTAACACTCCTTATCGATGATTGAAAACTCCTCAGCCCTAAGAGATGTGAATATGCCTCCATCCTCAGTCTCAAACCATCGGGCCTTACCAACGAGGGCGAGAAGGAAACGGTCACCTGTCTCATAGCGTGCCATCAGTTCCTCAAAGTCGGGGTGAAGTTCGGGCTGAAAAGAGGCGACATTGAACAGATGGGTTCCCGTAGGGTCTCTGATGTGGCCTGAGTAGTTTGGACCGTTTTCGCCCTCTCTTCGCTCAACCCGATCGATTACTCCGCAGACCAACGCCCGGTTGATCTTGGCACCGATTTTGGTGATGATGAACGATGGATCATATTCTCCCGATCCTTCCTCTGGCAGAGAAGCATCCCTGTACTCGTTGGCAAAGATTCTGATTGCACTCTGACGTCCGACTCTGGGTGTTTGCTGCATCATAGAATCACCCCCCAGTGCTGGATTACCTCATTGGCAGCGTCATGCGCTGAAGTGGCATCATACTCGACATCGTCAGCGAGAAGCATCGCACCCTGTTCATCAACAATCGAGCGTCCCTTCACTATGAGGCGCTTAGCGATTAATCTCTCTCTCAATGAGGCGACGAAGTCAGCGCTGCTACCAGCGGATATCTCCTTCTTTATCGATTCCTGATCCGTTCCGAGGAAGGCTTCGGATGCATCCTTGGACAGCAGCAACGAGGCATTTGAAACTCCGTTATCAATCACGAACCTAAGCCTAAGATCCTCCTCACCACGCTGTGGGCCATGCTCACCGCAGGCGCCGTCACGGAGAACGCGTCGGCATTCTGGGCAACGCTCGATGATACCTGAATCAGGACGAACTGCGACCACCGTGCCGCTAGTGCTAATTCCTCTGCGCGAACCGCCGCTGACGACAGATGTTAGATCTATCTCGACCCAATGAACCTCTGGGTCGATAGGTTCCCACGGTGCATCCGTTAGGTTGGTTATCTGGGCTGCATCATCAATTACCAAATCAGGTGAGCCTTGCCAGTACTGGACTCTCGCCCCGGTGAGGTGCAGAAAGTCCCCTCTACTGGGATCGGTCTCGCACCACGCAGTGAGTCGGCATCTACCCGTAGGATCCATTACATCGCCGCTCCGCACAACTCTCTCAGTTCCATCATCTGAGACGAATGAGCGACTCTCCCATGACTCGACTTGAACTGTAACCTCAATGTCTCTCATCCCATTGCGAAGTTCGGAAATAGACACCTTGTTCGACTGTTCTAAGTCTTCCATACTGACGAATGCTGAGTCGTGGAAGACCTCGACCCTTGTTCTGTCACCTATGTTGACTTCAGGAGTGTCTCTGAATTTCCTTATCGAAGCCCCGTCTATCTTCAGTACGGTTCCCGCCTCGTGCTCAAGGGGTACCCATGAAAGGAAAGAAATGGTTCCACTGGAGTCTCCTAATCTCCCTCGAAAAACATCCAACTGGCCGCTGCCATCACGCTTGACAATAACATCAGGTTTGGACGAGATTAGTCGAGCGACCAGATTGACGAAGCCTTCTCTCTGTGAAGCATCGGCTATCGAGGAGGGTTCGTCGCTGATCTGTACTGCGGCCGCACCGCCCTCCTTGAGAACGGTGACCCGCGTAGTTCTGTTGATGTTGAGAGAGCGTTTGTCATTCCATTCGTTTACGGATGCACCCTCCAGACGAACTATGGAGCCGGGAGCTAGATTCTCAGCCTTCTCTCCCCAATCCTTGAAATCCCAGCGCTCGCGTTGATCTCCGGGCTGCCATGGATTGTCCTCAATCCATCCAAAGGCGACCTGTCTCTCCTCGCCTCGAACCATCTGCACTCGTGGAGTGTAGCTAATTACTGCGATCTCAATTGTGACATTGCGATCGTCTGCATCGAGGTCGGAGAACCTATCCACTTTCTTCTCGGCCCTCTCCGGCTTAGCGATTTGCTTGAGTTCCATTCCCGTCGCAGCCTGGAACTTGCGGACTACTGAGCGCAGAGCATCTTCAGGCGGTATCAGGAATTCTTCTTCATAGCGCCTGAACTCCTCCGTCACTTCCTTCTCATCCGCATCGGGACATTCCTGCTTGACTATCTTCACTTTTGTACCATTCAACCACAGATAACATTGCATCAATTCCACCTTTAACTGTAGCAGAATTTTTGATTGTTCCATCAATGCATCTTGCAGCAAAAATGTTTCCAAGAGTACT
>NZWD01000040.1 GCA_002698225.1 Methanobacteriota archaeon
TTGATGGCATATTTGGTGGGCCCGACCGGAATTGAACCGGTGATCTTCGCTTTGTAAGAGCGACGTCATAACCCCTAGACCACGGGCCCTAGCAGAGCGCAGAGGCGTTGTGTTCAAATCCCCTCCGGCTAGATGGAGTGTCAGGAGGATGGGCATGGAGGGGATATCCGACTTGCTGGTGAGGCTGCGGGATTCGGGGGTGCCGTTGAATGACAGCATAGCTGATGCTATGCAATCAGTCGACATTGGGGAATTCACCGACTTCGACACCTCTCTATTCTTGAGAGACAGGCCGATTCCGTTCCTGTCAACTGACAATGGCACAACTAAGACCATCTCAGCCCCGCACATGATTGCCACACTACTACACCATTTGGAAGTCCTTGAGGGGCATCATGTGCTCGTGCTGGGCTCCAAGGGAGGTTACCTCGCCGCCCTTCTTGACAGTATGTTAGGCCCCGCTGGAGCAGTGACAGTAGTCGAGCCACATCCCGAAGTTAGGCTGCATACTAATGATCGACTCGACATATTCGAGTCGATGGGTGAGGTGAGGGTCATGCCGATTGAATACCTAGAGGCACTCGGAGAAGATTCGAGGCCAGTCGACAGAGTCCTCGTCACAGGGGCAATTAGGGAACTTCTGCCCGATGTTGAGAACCTAGTGGGCGAAGGAGGATTTGTACTCGGCCCGTTTGGCGGGCCTGTCCATCAGAGACTGCTGAAGAGGGAGAGGCAGGGGGATGAGTGGCTTGACACAGATTTAGGAGGAGTTGTGTTCGGACCGATGGACCTCGGGGAGGCCGAGAGATCGCCTCTAGACCCTCAGAACCTCGCCGAGCATCTTGAGGACATAATAGAGCTGGTTTGTGAGATAATAGATATCGAAGATGACACAGTTAGGAGGATAGAGGGACTCATATCGTCGCTCAGAGAATTACCTCAAGACATACCAAACCTTGACGAGGAGTCCACTGAGGATGAGATAATGGAGCATCCTGTGATAGAACTCCTGCTCATGGAGATGGATTGGCTCGGACCAATGTGGCCTATCTTCGGAGATTTTCTATCGGTTGAAATCGCCTCGCCGGGTTCGCCTGGCGACGATGAGTTCGAGATGTCCGGCGGTCACGAAGACCTAGTCCCCTAGACTCTACAGGGCGGGCTGCTGCAACCTCGCAAGAGGAACTGAGATTGGAGGGAGATGGTCAGAGAGCATGTGCCTAGATGTCTTTGGCTCAAACAGGTTACCTGAGAGGGCAGCCTCTATCACTTCCTCCTTCTGAATAGACTCCCTGCCACTATTGGGCCAAACTGACACGCTTATGCCATCATCCTCGAGATAGTCGACGAGTACGCACGGCAGGCACTGGAGTTCCATTCTAACAGCCACCTTTGTCCTGTGGTGTCCGTCGAGAATCGTGCCGGTCTTCCTATCTACGAGCAGTGGCTTGGTGTAAGCCCTCCATCTGAGAGTCATTTTCTCGAGATTGTCCACTCTGTGCTCCTCTACCTTCTCGTGCGGGAGTAGGGTCTCGACGGGGACTAGCTCAACCTTCACACCCCCTCGAACCACTCATCGGGGATATGTCTAACGCCCGAAGGAATCATGACCACAATGCCGACGGGCAGTCATGGGAGAGCCTTTGGAATATGCCAGCGAAGCCGACAGGCTGGTATTGTCGGGGCTGCGCTCTAAGGGTGAAGCTTGGGTAGTCGGTGGATGGGTTAGAGAGTCTTTGTCGGGCGAGCCGTCTACTGATATGGACATAGCCACCACACTACTTCCTGAAGAAGTCAAGGAGCTGTTTCCGCTTTCTCTTATGTACGGTGCAGACTATGGCACAGTGGTCGTCAGGCTAGACGGGTTTGAAGGGACATGGGAGGTCACTACTCTACGTAGCGAGGGTGGTTACGGAGACGGTAGGAGGCCAGACAGAGTCGATTTTGGAGTCGATATCAATGATGACCTCTCTCGCAGAGATTTCACAATCAATGCCATGGCATATGATTCAGAATGGAGCTTGGTGGATCCCTTCGATGGTTATTCCGACTTGGAAGATGGTATTCTGAGGTCTGTCGGAAATGCCGCAGAGAGACTGGGAGAGGACGGGCTCAGAGTTATGCGGGCATATCGATTCCTAGCTTCTCAGAAGGTCGCGGCCATGGATTCTGACCTAAGGGATGCCGTCAGAGACAATATCAGTATGCTGGGAATGGTTTCTAAGGAGAGAATAGGGGACGAGATGGGACGCACACTCGTTGCATCGAACGCATCCTCAGCAATCTCCATGATGCATGACGATGGAGTGATTCAGCAGATTTTGCCTGGACTCAGTGCTAACCCACAAGTTGTACTATGTGAGGACCCGGTGGTCAACTTGGCTTTGTTTTGCAGCGTTGATGAGCGCAGCAGCGCGGATTTAGTGGCTTTACTGAGAGAGAGTCTGAAAATGTCAACAGATGAGCTTCGAGAGATTGCTTTCTTACACGGAGCGAGAGGTGTTCATCTCCCCTCGACGATACCAGAGATGAGAGTGTTCAGAGCATATCTGCCCGAACTCCGTCAGACACGAATTATCAACTACTACGCGGGCCTAGGCCGAGATGTCTCGCAATTTGAGAGATCAATTGCTGAGCTCTCCCCTCTCAAGGCGGGTAACGCTCCACTGGTGGACGGAAATACTCTTTCAGAGGTCACTGGACTGGAGCCGGGCCCTAGAATGGGGAGGTTGAAGGGACTGTTGCACCGAATCCAAGTAGAGAGAGACCTAGCCAATCAGAACGATGTTCTAGCACTGCTTGATGAATTAGGATGGAAAGATTCCGAACACGAGGACTGGCTTACCTTAGGGTGGCCTTAGGGTAACTCGTTTAGCATCTCAATGTACTCTTCCATATCGAGGAACTGGTCCTCATCGAAATCGTAAGGCTGCACTATCATACACCAGCCGTCTCCGTAGGCGTCGTCGTTAATCAGATCCGGATTATCCTCGACCTCTCCATTGAGTTCGAGTATCTTGCATGGGAACGGGGCATTGATCAGTAGGGTCTCAATTTCTCCACCGAAATTGGTAGTCAGCGTAATCATCAGGTCTTCTATTCCAACCTCATCCCCTCTCCCCATCATCACAGGAGAGTCGTCATCGGAGTCGGTGTCGGTGTCGGTGTCGGAATCGAATTCGCTGTCATCCTCCGGCCTAGTCAGCACTACTCTAACTATGTCGCCATACTCTGCGGGAACGAACTCACTCACTCCTATCTTCACAGATTCTGCCTTATCGTCCAATGCTTGGACCCAAACATGGTCCAGAGTGTACTTGCGATCATGGGCTATGCTGTACTCGATGTAGTCCCCGTTTGCCATTGATACCGAACCGCGCGTAAACCGGTCTGATTTTAACTATTCGATGAATAGTAATCTCTTGGGCTCCCACGAGGGATTAACTATGTAGTCCTACTCTCAATTGTTGAGGAGAGAGAGTTGGACTTCGCAGAGGCCGAAGAACAGGCGATGATTCGCGATATGGTTCGTGATTTCGCCGAGAGTGTGTTGGCTCCAACTTGTCTTGATAGGGACCGTGGGCAGAAGGCCCCGCTAGAAGAGTGGAGAGTGTTCTGCGAGCAGACTGGTCTGCAGGGAATAACCATCTCCGAGGAGTATGGGGGCAGCCCTGTAGACGATGTTTCTGAGGCGATAATCGTTGAGGAGTTGGCCCGAGTCGATCCCTCTTTCTCTGTGATGTTCTGCGTTCATGTGGGTCTGTGCTCGAAGACGATTGCACTGCATGGGAATGACGAGCAGAAGCAGAAGTATCTAACCAGATTGGCTCAGAGTGAGATTGGAGCATATTCCCTGTCCGAGGCTGGTGCTGGTACCGATGCTGCTGCTTTAGGATGCAAGGCGAAACTGAGCGATGATGGGGCTCACTACATCCTCAATGGTGAGAAGATGTGGGTCACCAATGGAGCAAGTGCCGATATCTATGTCTTATTCGCCAAGGATGTTGATCACCCTGAGTTCGGAGTTAAGAAGCATGGAGGGACTACTGCCTTCATTGTCGAGAAGAGTTTCAAGGGTTTTTCCGTGGGAAAGAAGGAGGACAAACTCGGAATCAGGTCGAGTGATACTTGCTCACTTTTACTGGACAGTTGCAAGGTTCCAGTTGAGAATGTCCTCAAAGTTCCAGGTGACGGTTTTCCCATCGCGATGAACGCTCTAGACAACTCAAGAATCGGGATTGCTGCTCAAGCCCTCGGAATAGCCCAGGGGGCATATGAGTCTGCTCTAGGCTATGCTCACGAGAGGGAGGCCTTCGGTAAGCCGATAGCATACCACCAAAGCATTGGCAATATTCTCGCTGACATGGCAACAAGGACCGAGGCGGCCAGATTGATGGTATACAAGGCTGCATGGGCCAAGCAGAGACACTACGAAGACGATGCTCCTCGACACACCATGGAAGCAAGTATGGCCAAACTGTTCGCGGGGGACACCGCCATGTGGGTGGCCGAAAGAGCTGTACAAGTCCTCGGAGGATATGGCTACACCACCGACTTCCCTGTGGAGCGCTTCTTCCGTGACGCCAAGATTACACAGATCTACGAAGGTACGCAAGAGGTCCAGCGAATTGTAATAAATCGCTCCATCGCTCCGGAGTGAAGGAATGTCGGATTACCCGATAGCCGAGATTCGCTCTCTATTCCCTGGTTTACAACGTCAGGTCAATGGTAATCAAGCTATTTTCTTCGATGGCCCAGGAGGTAGCCAGTCTCCTGAATCAGTAGGTGATGCGGTCAAGCATTACTTATTGCATCAGAATGCGAATGTGGGCATGTCGTTCGCGACTTCGAAGGAGACGGATTCACTAATCGAGGAAACCATGCGAGCCTGTGCTGATTTTGTCGGTTGCGAGGATTATCGCGAGATTGTCTTCGGCCAGAATATGACTAGCCTGACGATACAACTGGCTAGTGCTCTGAGCCGAACTTGGGGCCCGGGTGATGAAGTCGTAGTTACGCGCTCAGACCACGATGCGAATGTTCGGCCATGGGTGCTTGCGGCGCAGTGGTCAGGTGCGACGGTGAAGTGGATAGATATCGACCCAGGAGATTGTACACATAAAGTCGGGACGATAGATGAAAGTATCAACGAAAGCACTGTAATGGTAGCAATAGGTGCCGCATCAAACTTCTCAGGCACAATAAATGATGTTAGAGGAATCTGCAGTAAGGCACATTCGGTAGGTGCCGAAGTTTTCGTGGATGCGGTGCATTATGCTCCTCATGCCCTGATTGATGTACGAGATATGGACTGTGATTATCTCGCTTGCTCGTCGTACAAGTTCTTCGGAACGCACCAAGGAATCCTATGGGGTAGATTCGGTAGGTTGGCTAAATTGCCTGTTGCTAAATTGCGTGTTTCAAGCGAAGAGGTTCCATATAGATGGATGACTGGGACTCAAGGGCATGAATCGATGGCAGGAACGCTAGCTGCTATCGGGCATTTAGAATGGCTCGGAAGAATGATTTCTGAAGAGAATATTAGTCGTAGAGAAGCTCTGAGGGTTGCATTCTCTGCAATTGAAGAATACGAAAGTGAGTTGTGCTGGAGGATGATAGAGGGCCTCAAGAAGATGGATGGGGTCAAGATTTGGGGAATTACAGACCCCTCGATGAAGGATATGAGAGCTCCAACAGTCTCCTTCACTCATCATTCCATGACTGCAGAGGAGATTGGAGGGGCGCTTGCAGATCAGGGAATTTTCGCGTGGGCTGGGAACTTCTACGCGCTGGAGCTCTCCGAGGCTCTGGGACTTGAGCCTGAAGGTGCCCTCAGGGTCGGCCTGTTACATTACAATACTGCTGAAGAGGTAGATAGTTTCCTTAGGTTGCTCTCCGACATCCTTGAGTAAACTACTCGACCCACCGGTACTCTCTCTGACCCTCTAGAGTTCCTTCTCGGCCAACACTCACCAAGGCGAATTCACCTTCTGGACTGACAACGGACCTCTTTCGTGATCCTCTGTGAAGAGCCTCGTAAACCGTCTTGTTGATTGGGTGACGGTTGGACAGTCGCTCAAACAGGTGGAATCTTGATGCAATCTCTCGCCATTCGGCCTGCACTACTCCCTCGAAGACCTTGGCCTTGGCGCCCGAGCCATAACCGCACAGCCCCACTCTCTTGTCGGCCATGTCGATGTTGTCAATGTAATCTGACTCCATAGTGGACATTAATGCAAGGAATATCGACCCTGTATACTGGTTTCCAATTAGGCTGGATGCTCTCGTAGTCTTCTCGATTCTCTGATCGACGAAGGTCTTGAACTCATCAGTCTTGGAGATTAATCTGCGATAGTAGTCATTCGACTTCTCGAACTCCTCGATTCCCTCAGGGGTATCGGCGAAGTCCTCTGGTAGTGGTTCCAGACCTATCTCCTCGACGATATTGGCCCACATCGGCAGATGCCTCCGATCATGCCTGAATACATCAGGGAACATCCTCTTACCCTGAAATGCATATGGCAGATGGACTATGATGCGACTCCATTGATTAGTCAGAATTTCGTCCTCTTCGGGATTGTACCTGCCATCTCTGATGGCCTTCTCTCGGAAATTGATGAAAGCCTGCTTGACTGACTCTGAATAGCACCTATTGGAGAACTGTCCATCGAATACAGGTGTGTCCTTGTGAATCTGCAGCTTAGGGCTCTCAAACATTACATCATCCTTCTTAGAGGAGCGGGGCAGGTGCTTAAGAATGCGTTCAGCGAGCCCTTCCTTAACCTTCTCGCCACTCTCTCTGGCTAGGTCTAACACATTCTCGACAATGGTTCTAGTATCGACTTCTCTCCTTGGCTTGAAGAAGTCATGAACGGGCATGGTAGAGATGCCCCAGATGTCGGGAATCTCCAGTAATCTTGGGTTGTGGCGAATCAGTATGGCCCCCCCTCCGGCACCCTGTGTGTACTCGCCAGTCGAACCGATGTCGTACTTGGCGTTATCAGCGAATACGACAATGCCAATTCTGTCCTTCTCCTCACCCCCTCGGGCGACCCAATCGAGAGTGTTGTGCATAGCATCTACCGCGCCTATGCATGCGAAGGTCAAGTCTACAACGTCGCAGTTTCGGAAGCAATCCTTGCCGTGAACGGAAGTGTACCTCTGCTCAAGCATGTCCATGATGTAAGTCGCAGTAGGCTTGGAACCATCTAGTGCGGACTCGGTTCCCAGATAGATTCTGCCTATTGTGGCTGGATTGATACCGTTCCTATCAATCAGTCTGCGGGCAGCATTGGCACCCATCGTAGCAGTGTCCTCATGAACATCCGGTATGGCCATCGCTGACAGACCTAGGCCACGATTCAGTTTGCCGAAATCGGCACCTCGCAACTTAGCGAAGTCTTCCATATCGAAATATAGCCTAGGGAAATGGATGGCGATGTCATCTATGCCTACGTTGGGCACCTGAACAACCTCGTGCCACGCCGGTAGGGGGCGGGTTATGAGTCCTCTCCCTGCAAGGTAGTGCAGAAATAGACTACTAAGTGCATCACTGGGAGCCGACAAGGCTATCCATGGCAGACATCAGTTCTGATTTGGTGGCGAAGTGTTGTGCTAGCGGCTCAAAGATGTCTGAAAGGGCGTCTGCAACGGCCATCTTAGCATCGAGAGGGTGGATTGAGCCATCAGAAACTGCCGAGATGAACAAATCTAGATCGTCCCAAGTCGATGTTTGCCCGTACTTAGGGTCTGGAGATACTGTGATTGAGCCCAAGCGGGGCATAATAATCAGTCTGGCAATCTCAAATACAGGGGATTCCAAATTGCCGACCTCAAGAAAAGCACCGCGCAACTTACTTCTCAGAGAATCCCGATCGTCATCAAGGAGGATAGCGTTGCTTGGGTCCGACTTTGACATCTTGTGATCGAATGAGTCCATTCTGCCTCCGGGCCCTTTGAGGCCGGACATCATTGGCGTATGGACACAGGTGGCCTTTGGCCAATTGTACTTGTCGGCGACCTCTCGCATGTACATGTGCGCCTTTCGCTGGTCCATCCCTCCGAATGCTATGTCTACTTCCAACTCGAATATATCGGCAGCCTGCAAGGCAGGATAGTAGAAAGCCGCGAGATCGTGGTCAGAGGATTCCTCATCACGCCCCATAATACTGAATGTTCTGCGGACTCTGGAGAGGCTCATATTCTTCGAGCATCTCAGGACCCTTTCCCAGTACTTCCCGGAATCCATCAACTCTGATGCGCTCAGGAACCTAAGTTCTCCGGCTCCCTCTCCCTCCTGAGGATTGTCGAGTAATGCTCTGAAGGTCTCTGCTAGGTATTCTCCTGCAATCGTTATCTTTTCCATATCTCGATCGAACTTGTCGTTAACCCACGCATGCCAGTCTGCTAGTAGGATAATCACATTCACTCCCTCGTCGAGCATCTCACGGATGGAGTCTGCCAGAAGCACATAAGCCACATGGGCCTTACCGCTTGGCTCAAGCCCAATATATGCGACCAATTGGTCGTCACCGGAGTGTGTCGATCCTCCCGACATCACTGAGGCGACATGTTCCGCACCTACGACCTCGGCACAACTGGAGAACATACGAGATATGCGCGAGCGCCCCTCCTCGTCCAGTGACGAGAGGGGGTCTTTGTCGCTCATCCAATCTCACTCCAACAGTTTACCCAGTTTCTCAGCACGTCCGGCGGCCTTCGTGTTGTCGCCCTGCTCCAGTGCGGTCTGGATTTCCTCAATCATAGACTCTGCCTGCGCGGTGACCTCTTCGGAGGTGTTTTTCGACAATGACATGAAGTGGCGAGCAGCTGAGATGGCAGATTTCGCCTTACTGGCCTTCTTGGCCCATTCCTTCGCCTTGTCGCCTCTTTGCTTGGAGTTGTAACCCGTCGCCGCATCGAGAAATAAGGTCCATCTCCTCCGGTCATCCATGGCAGTTTTCACGGCCTCGGGATCCTCGAAGTCCGGAGCAACATTGGTGACATCGACAAGTAAGGCTCCCTTCTCATTGTAATTTGCCTCAATTAAGGTCATAACACCATGCGAGCCGCTGAATGAGTTGTCTCCAGAGTCCCTTATGTCATCAAAGAACTCACTGGCTAGCGTCGCTAGGCCCCCATTCTCTGAAATCTGCTTCACTAGTCCTCGCTTTACGTCGAATCTCTCCATGCCGTGTCGCTGACTGGGGACTTCTTGAATGCTGTTGCCGTTAGTGACTCTGACCATGTCGAACGGGCTAAACAGAAGTCACCCGTCCGCAGGTCATGGCTTCTTCCGGCGCGAGAGTGTTGTCTGTGTTACTAGTGTCAGTCATGCTGCTGCCACATGCCCATGCCGACTCGGCGGTGGAACTGGATACTATCATCAGCCTTGCGCCTGTTGATCTGGGTATCGAGGGTGCTGCTGTTGATCCCGCCGGTGAGAGAGTAATCGTCTACGGTGCCGACTCCTACATGGAGCTGCTAGATGCATCTGATCCTCAAATCAGAATTGAATTGGTTTGGAATGGTGAAGGTGATTTGCATGCGGGTGACTTCCACCCTGGCGGTCAGACTGCATTGATAGTTGGCGAATCCGGCGAAGTTCTGAGATATGCACGGGATGATCATTCAGTGACCGATGCTGGAGGTAATCTTGAGTTTGGCAATGTTGACCTTCGCTCTGTGGCTTGGAACCCTGGTGGCTCTTGGGCTTATGTTGGCGGATCTGATGGCTGGCTCTGGAGGATGAGGGCTGCAGCCGATGGAGGTGCTGAGGTGCACTTACTAGAGGGAAGAGGGGGCAGTGATGTCACAGCAATCGACTGCCATGGCACTCAGATGCTCTGTGTAGTAACCAGTGTGGTAGACGGAATTGGAGTAATAAATCGGGACCATTCAATATTCTGGATAGGAGGAACTGGTTACCCTTGGCAGGATGTGTTCTGCCCTCCAGACGATACAGGTCAATGCGTGGCTGTCTCGGATGACAGGAATGTAGGGATAATCGATTTAGACTCTGAGCATCCAATGACTACAGAACTGAGCATAATGCAGGTGACTGGTACAGAAGGGGCGTTTACGGGCATCTCGGGACAATATGGTGACAGGTCAATAATCTCAGTAACTCCTTTCACGCTGATTGAGCATGATCTGAGTGACAACGGTACCTTCCCCTGGCTAGAGAACTCTGACGTAGAGGACTTCGACGCCAGTATCGCAGGTCAAAGGGTGGTCTCATCTTGGTCGACAGATAGGGACAGCGGCTGGATCCTTACTGATAGGGGCACACTGATTCAGTATCACCCGCCATTACAAACAGTTCCCGGTGGAGTCCTTGGAGCGTGGATTCTAATAGCCATCCCAGCTGCAACAGCATTAGTTGTCCTGACCTTTACCCTGAGTCTATCTCCAACCCTACAGAACATGTTTACAATGAGGTTCGGAACTTCAGAAGAGAGGCGTTTGGCAAAGCGCGAGGCGCGCCGTAAGAGGGGACGCTAGTCGGCAATGTTCATTTGGACTGCGTGGTCGCGATAGGTTAGAGCATGGCATACGAGGCATTAGACTTCTACGATATCGATGCCCTCCTCACCGAGGAGGAGAGAATGGTCCGCGACATGGTCAGAGACTGGGTAGACAAGGAGGTCATTCCCAACATTGAGGAGGCCTGTCGCGAGGGGGTGTTCCCCGACAAGTGGAGAGTCGATTTAGGTGAAATGGGCATTCTAGGTGCTCCTCTGAAGGGATATGGGTGCCCTGGTCTTTCCTACATCGCCTACGGCCTCATCTGCCAAGAGCTTGAGCGTGGCGACAGTGGTGTACGGTCGTTCGCCAGCGTCCAGGGCTCCTTGGCGATGTACCCAATCTGGGATTTCGGAAGTGAGGAGCAGAAGAACCATTACCTGCCGGGGATGGCGACCGGCGAGTTAATCGGATGCTTCGGACTGACTGAGCCAGACTACGGATCTAACCCCGGCGACATGATTACTCGGGCTGAGGACAAGGGTGACCACTATCTTCTGAATGGCGCCAAGATGTGGATTACCAACGGCACGACAGCCGATTTAGCTGTAGTTTGGGCCAAGCTGGACGGAGTGATTAGAGGTTTCATCGTCGAGAAGGATGATCCTGGCTTCTCGGCTCCCGAGATGACTGGTAAGCACTCTCTCAAGGCCAGCGTCACCAGTGAGTTAGTGTTCCAAGACTGTCAAATCCCCAAGGATAGAATTCTTCCAGGAGTCAAGGGGCTCAAGGGCCCATTTAGTTGCCTCAACAACGCACGCTACGGTATCTCATGGGGTGCAGTAGGGGCGGCCCAGTCATGCTTTGACTCGGCAAAGGAATATGCATTGAGCCGGATTCAGTTTGGCCACCCCATAGCATCGTTCCAATTGATTCAGAACAAGTTGTCATGGATGCTTAGAGAGATTACTAAGGCTCAACTTCTAGCATATCACCTCGGAAATAAGAAGGATGATGGGACTTGGATTCCAGAGCAAATTTCACTCGCCAAGATGAACAATGTAGACATCGCCTTGGAGATTGCTAGAATGTCCAGAGACATACATGGTGCCAACGGGATTCTTGACGAGTATCCTGTGATGCGACACATGGCTAATCTAGAGTCTGTAAAGACCTACGAGGGAACGCATGACATCCATAATCTCATTCTCGGCCGCCACATAACTGGCATCCAGTCGTTCACCCGAGAACCCTAGACATTAGCCACACTGGGATTTCCGAAAATTGATAGCGGGACTGATGTTCGGAGTGATGTTACTATGGCCATAGGAGTTCTACTCAAGCAAGTTCCTGATACTACTGCAAAGATTGGAGTGTCTGAGGGCAGAGTGGACGAAACTGCAGTCAGCAAGTGGTCGATGAGCCCATATGATGAGTATGCATTAGAGAGTGCTCTACGGTTGAAAGAGGCAGGGGGTGAGGATGTAGTCGCAATCACCTGCGGACCTACTCGCGCAGCCAAGATGCTCACGGATGCCGCCGCTGTGGGTGTGGATTCCTTGTTGCATGTACTAGTTGATGATCTAAGCGCGCTCGACAGTACTCAAGTCCAGTCGATTCTAGCAGCTGCTCTTGGACGGGCTGATTGTGATGTTGTATTCTGTGGCAAACAGGCCGCTGATACGAATGCGGGTTCTACTGGCCCTGGAGTCGCCCTGTTGCTCGGGGCCAGTTGCGTCTCTCATGTCTCCGAGGTCTCTCCGGACGGAGGAGGTTATCTCGCACTGCGCGCTAGTACAGGTGGTGATGAGAGGGTGCAAGTATCTGCTCCCTGTATATTCGCATTCGATAAGGGGGACGAAGAACTTCGCAGGCCCAATGTCAGGGGCATAATGATGGCTAAGAAGAAGGCCATTGAGACGATATCACCAAGTGATTTGGGAGTCTCATTGGACAATTCCAGGGTAACTGTAGTAAGTCATACTCCTCCTCCCGAAAAGCCACCTGGACAGAAATTTGAGGGTGCTGAATCGGTTGCGACAGTAGTGGGCAAACTCAGGGATGAGGCTAACGTAATCTAGGTGATTTAGATGGATGTAACAGTAATTGCGGATTCTACTGCTGACGGACTAAACCCGGTCACTGCACAGTTGGTTGGGGCGGCTTCCTCGATTGGAGGTACGACAACAGTACTCTGTCCGGGAGGAGTTGGGAGCAGTCAGGCATCTGCGATTTCTGGAGTAGCAAAGGTCATTTCTGTCGAAGGTGATTGCTTCGGAACTTTCGAAGGAGGAGCGTGGGCTAATGCTCTCAACTCTCTTGCTACTGGAGAACTCATTCTGGCAGCAGCATCGCCTCGCGGAAGAGATATTGCAGCGTCATTGGCTGCAATCAGAAAGATTCCAGTAATCCAAGATGTTACTGGATTAGAGGCCGGCATGGTTGTCACGAGGCCTATCTACTCAGGCAAGGCGATTGAGACTTCGAATGTCTCCACTCCTTGTGTCATCACTCTGCGAGCCAATGCCTTCGATGACGCACCCGAGGGAGGTAGTGCGGATGTCGGTACGGTCAATCAGAGTGCGGATGTGGGTCTAGCAGTAAAGGAGGCCCTCGCCAAGGCTAGTGAAAGGCTGGATGTAACCGAGGCAGACATTATCATTTCCGGAGGCAGGGGTATGGGCGATCCGTCCAACTTCTCGCACCTGAATGAGGTCGCAGATATCATCGGGGCTGCCGTAGGGGCCAGCAGGGCTGCTGTGGACACTTGGGATGAGATTCCTCATAGTATGCAGGTCGGACAGACTGGAAAGACGGTTACACCGAGTCTGTACATCGCAGTAGGAATCAGTGGAGCAATTCAGCATCTTGCTGGCATGAAGACTAGTAAGTACATCGTTGCAATAAACAAAGACCCGGATGCACCAATCTTCGGGGTCGCCGACTATGGGATAGTCGCAACTTGGGAGGATGCGTTGCCTGTTCTCAAGTCAGAGTTGGCTAAACTCTGATTATCTCACACGGACTGTGATTGATGACTTCGTCGCAGAGCCTCTGTCATCGGTGACTGTCAAGTGGAACACATGAACGCCTTCTGCTAGTTTAACTCTGATTCTATCACTGTGGCCGATTACTCTCTCCCGGTCGTCCTCCCAAGCCCATGATGCAATGTCGCCATCGGGGTCGAATGAACGGCTGCCATCGAGTAGAACCTCGGCCTTACCATCATCGTCCGCCTCGACTGTGATATCATCTCCTGCATCAGCCACCGGGGGCAGGTTGATTGCACGCGCCGATGCAGATAACTCTTCTAGGATGTCGGGCTCTGTTTCTGGTTCTTGGGAATTGACCTCCGGCTCTTCATTGAGGGCATGGAGGATCTGATCGGCTTCTGGATCAGCTATCGGTCTTGATTCCGCAATGGCCTCCTCCTCGGGAGAAAGGGCACCGGAGAAATTCTCATTTTCGTCCTTTTTGTACTCCTGTGGGATATGATCGTCAGTGGCTGGGGTGTCGGGGTCGATAATTACCACAGGAGCAGGGGTCCCTCCGAACTTACGATCGTCACCGATTAGTGCAACTCGTTCCCCTAGTGGGAGCATCTGCTCGACAATTCCGGGGTGCTCGAATTGCCAGACTATCGTACCATCGGATGAGACTCTGAACACATCGAACCAAGAGGCTACCAGCAGGTCATCGCCCCAATGCTCTATGCTTGAGATCTGGTAATCAAAATGAGAGATGGATTCCATTTCTTCACTGCCAATCTGCATCTTCAACAGCGTTCCATCGAAGCAACCTACCAGGACTCCCGTTTCGGAGGGTAGCATTGATGTGGCTCTGGAGGCTATCTCAGTCGAGTTCAGAAGACCTCTTTCGGGGTGCCAGCACTCGATTCTGTTCTCAGGACGATCATCGACTGTTACTCCCAATGAGTTCCTAGCCACCATAAGAACCCCGTCGTCGCGGAATGACATACATGAGACAGTCTCAACATCATCAGCCGCTGCAGGAGTGTCGTGCAATAATTCCAGTGCGGAGTTCATCATTAGCACACTACCGTCATCTAATGCAACTGCGCAGTTTCCTTCTTTTGAGCAAGCAATAGCTTCGGGGAGCTTACAATCGGTCGAAGTCAGTAGGCTCCCTTCTCTCGAGATGAGGAGGAGTCTGTTAGATGAGTCAGCCACCAGGACTCCATCGGGATGAGCGCAAATCATCTCGCAACCGGATTCGATATCGTACTCCCAAAGCAACTTGTCGTGGTAAGCCTTGACTCCACCGGTGCTGGTCGCCGCGACTACAATTCCATTAGAATTAGCTATACCAATGATTCGCTCATTCAGTTCGGCTGAATCAATTATCACTCCATCAGATCCGTAGATCTGGAGGGAACCAGAGTCGAATCCTACGGCGAAGTTTCCATCGCCTAACTGGCAGGAGTGTCTTGCAACCCCTGTGAGCGGGGCCGAAGTCAAAGCAGGAATTGTCCCTCTCATGATTCGTGATTGTACGATGTGACTTCATTCTGCCGCGTCCACGGGCCTTTGTGAATCATGTCTTGGCGGCATCGTTGCGAACTCTCTCGACTCTAGAGAGGTACTCCTCGGTTATGCCTCCAGTCACATAGATCCCATCGAAGCATGAGCAGTCGAAATTGGCTAGCTTATCTTTGCCACCACCCAAGCATGCCTCGACTAAATCATCCAGTTCTTGATAGATTAGCCAATCCGCCCCTATCGCTTCGGCAATCTCCTTGATGCTGCGGTCGTGGGCCACATACTCTGCCCTGGCTGGCATGTCTATACCATACACATTCGGATGGATAATTGGGGGGGCAGAGGAGGCGAAGAAGACCTGTTTGGCACCGGCTTCCTTAGCCATTTCGATAATTCTGCGCGATGTGTTTCCCCGAACTATGCTATCATCGACAATCATCACTGTCTTACCTGCGAACTCCCAGTCGATTGTGTTGAGTTTCTTCTTCACTGAGTCCTTCCTCATTGATTGCCCTGGCATGATGAATGTCCTTCCTATGTAGCGATTCTTCACGAAGCCTTCTCGATAATCGACTCCGAGTGTTCGAGCCATTTCCATGGCGGCAATCCTGCCACTATCTGGGACAGGAATGATTGCGTCGATTCCATGGTCGGGGCGCTCTTTGAGGACCCTACTAGCCAGTGCAGCCCCCATGCGCAGACGGGCCCCATGAACCGAAATTCCATCTATGGTAGAGTCGGGGCGAGCGAAGTAAACATGCTCGAAGATACATGGAGTATAGGCCGGCTCGGAGTGACATTGTTTGGCTGAGAACGCGCCGTCAACCCTTGCGATTACTGCCTCTCCTGGTGCTATATCTCGCTCGGGGGTGAAGCCTAAGGCAGCGCATGCAACGCTCTCTGAGGTGAACATTCGTTCAGTGAAACCTTCATTTTCGCACACTCCCATGAATAGGGGTCTGATTCCATGCGGATCCCTGAATGCTACAAGTCCCCATCCGGTAATCATCGCGATTACGCTGTAACTACCCTCTACTCTCAGATGAGTCCTCTCTACAGCCCGGAAGATGTCGTCTTCGGAAAGAGCATCGAGCCCACCGGGCCTACCATTGACTGACCTCTGGATCTCGGCAGCGAACAGGTTGAGCAGCGCCTCCGAGTCAGAACTGGTGTTGATTCTCCTGTGGTCATACTCCAATAGGCCGTTGATGATGTCCGTTGTGTTGTTCAGATTGCCATTGTGAGCGAGGCTGACTCCAAAGGGTGTGTTTGTGTAGAACGGTTGCGCCTCGGCTACTGAACTGGATCCCGCAGTGGGATAACGGACATGACCCATTCCCATGTGGCCAAGTAGATTCGACATGTGCTTGGCCCTGAAAACATCCCTGACAAGGCCATTCGCACGCCTGTGATAGATATTCTCAGAATCGCTCGTGACTATACCTGCTGCATCCTGTCCACGGTGCTGTAGGACTAGCATGCCATCGTAGATGCTGCTCGCTACCTGAGTAAGCGGATGTCCCAAGATGCCGATGATACCGCACATCGGATAACGCTCCGCGCTGGCGGTCAGGGACTTAGCACTTTCCGGGTCACTTGCCTGAGCCCATGGAACGTGAACGTTTGTTCCATCTGTACTTTCGAATCCTAGCAGTGGCCCCATAGCCGCAATGGGCACAGACGCTCTTGGTCTTGTGATATGAGTGTCTACCGCAGCGTCTACATCTGATGTGAGTGGACTTCTGCCTCTTTCCCATGCTGGGTGTTCCTTTTGACATCACTACCACCTAGGACAGCGCGGCGACCGAAGGGAGTGTTATGAGAGTTGCCCAATAGAGTTGCATCACTCGGAGCCAGATTCGGCATCTGAAAGCGCAATCAGGGGGTCGTCGGGACGCCGCTTGAGAGAAGCTTGTATGATGAGTACAGTAAGGACTGAGAATGCGATGTAAATCAAATCGAACATCGAAAGCGCACCGTCTATGAGATTAGTCCTCAATGCCACCAAGTCGAATGAGACTCCATTAAAGATAGAATGTAAATAGGTCGAAGCGAAGATAACCGCAGTGGTTACTGCGATTGGGATAGCCGGACGATGATATGGATTCAGAGTACCTATCGTCGCTAGTATGATTAGTAGAGATGTCAGGGCCGCCGAGCCTAGGAATGCACTCGCTATCGATTCCATCTCAGGACTCATCTGATGCCTCCAAGTGGCGCCTCAGGACGCTTCCTATGTACTTCCTCTCTTTCTCCGATAGAGGCTCTGTTTCGGGCTCAGTAGGAGTCCTGCGTTCGGTGAATCTGACAGACAGAGCAAAGACAGTGATTGCCAATACGACTCCGAGAATAGAACTCACCCATGACAAAATCTCTACCATAGTCAATTTAGGGATTATTGCTAGCATCAAGTACCAGGCAGAGAACACAAATACCCAGCCCACAAACAGTGGCAATGGCTTTCGATCCGAGTAAGTTGGCGCACCTGAAAGAACCAATGTAGTTCCCAATACTGCCGATGCAAGCCACGGTCCTGCATCCATGGCAGTTTCCATAAGAAGTAACTCCGGCTCAGGTGGCTGCTTTGTGTGTAGCAGTATCAAAGCAAGACCTAGTACAGCAACCGGCGCCCCTACAGGGTGTCTCCTGAAGGCAGGACCTGTCCTGTGCATGGCGAATCCGATAGCAGCAAGACAGAAACCCCCCCAGACCTGAACCGCAGCCAATGACACATACATTGGCGAGCAATGGCATTACATCGTATTTGTGACTCCTGACTGCCACATTCGCTCCGCAGTACCCGCGATAGAGTTCATAAACGGGTCATCGGTGGCCGCGATGTCGTAGGACGCGAAGTGAGCCCATGGTCAAGATGCCGAGGACAGTAAAGCGCTACAGTCCGTCTGCTGGTAAGCATACCGAGCACACCGTTGAGCGAGTCAAGAAGCGTCGCGCCAGTGAACTGAAGTGGGGTCAGCGCAGATTCCGTAAGGTCACTTCGGGTTATCGGGGATTCCCCCGTCCTAAGCCGTCGGGCGAGAAGCCCACTAAGAGGGTCAACCTAATATTTCGATGTACTGAGACAGGCAAAGCACATTCTCCCGCAGGGAAGAGAGCTAGGAAGTTTGAGTTAGTAGACAAGTGAGAGGAGAGAGGATGAGTGGCAGATTCTTGAGAGTGAATTGCCGTGACTGCGGTCACGAGGCCATCGTCTTCGACAGGGCGTCCACTTCGATCTCCTGCGCCATCTGTGGTGCCACATTGGCGCGACCGGCTGGAGGCAGGGCGGACTTATCCGGAAGCACGATCATTGACGTCCTCGAGTGAGGGGATGTCATATGGCTGATTCCGACCTTTGGCCAGAAGAAGGGGAGTTGCTGATTTGCATAGTCAGTAGCGTCAAGGAAAACGGCGCTTACTTGAAACTCGAAGGTTACGAGGGAAGAACGGGGTTCGTCTTCATCGGAGAGGTCGCATCCGGCTGGGTCAAGAACATCAGCACTCACCTAAGGGAAGGCCAGAGGGTGGTCGCTAAGGCAATTCAAGTCAGGAAGGACAAGCAAAGAATCGAGCTTTCGATAAAGTCCGTCTCAGAAGAGCGTAGGAGAGACACACTACAAGCCTGGAAGAATCGTCAGAGAGCGAGTCAGTTGATGCGCGTAGCAGCTGAGAGAATCGGCTGGGACGAGGTAAAGACGGCGGCCATATGTGACGAGATGCGAGAGGTATTCGGTACCCTGTTCGGTGCGCTCGAAGAGTGTGCCATGAGTGACACTGCCTTGAGTGATGCAGGTTTCAACGGAGATTGGATTGCGGTTGTCACCGAATTGGCTGTGGAAAATATCGTTCCCCCGTATGTGGAAATCAGGGGCGAGTTTGACATCCAAGTTTGGGGTCCAGAAGGAGTTAATGCAATTCGAGACGCCCTAGTTGCTGCTGAGGCATGCGGAGAGGGGCTTGAGGAAGTCACTATCACTTGTCATTACGATGGGGCACCTCACTACAGAATCGACATCAGAGCTCCTGACTACCAAGCTGCTGAGTCCGTCTGGGAAGCGGCACAGAAAGCAGCTTCGCACTGCATGGCATCGGTAGAGGGCTCAATAGCGGCTGAACGTCTCTGAGGCGCCTTCAGGGAGCATAGACTTCATTGACCCTTCCGAGCGCAAGAGGCACGATAGGGATGGTTAGGACTCGACTACAAAGGTGCACAGCGTGCGGAGAATATGGTCTCGGAACTAGATGCTCAGAATGTGGTGCGGTGATGGTTGCTGTGTCTCCGATGAAGTATTCGCCGGAGGATCCGCAGGGGTCCAGGCGCCGCAAGCGCATGGATGTGGGAAGTGAAGAATGGTTGGAATCTCTCCCTACAGCTAGAAAGGTGGAGAGTGAGGAAGAATGAATCGGGCCAAAATTCACTGGCTGATCGGCGACAGCCTTCCCGAACACACTGCCATGCTAGAGGCCGTTCCAGGTGTTGGGAATGTGGGTAAGTTAGTCGTTGACTCATTGGTTGAGAAGCATCCTTCTCGCACCCTAGCTTGGATTCTACATCCCGACTTCCCTCCTCATGCAACATTAGATGGGAATTCTCTCTTGGCCCCTCCACGGATTCGCATAGACTCCGTACTTCTGCCTGATGGTAGTACGGTAATCGTAGTTGGTGGGAATCTACAGCCCATGACCGCTGCGGGCCAACACGAGGTCTCAGAGGCCATTCTGAAACTGGCCTCAGATTCAGATACTCCACAGCTGCTAGTACTTGCTGGGCTCGCTGCAGGGGCAGAAGACAGGCAGATTCATGTCATCTGTGCAGACGCTGATGTCAGAAAGAGGCTAGAAGCGGATGATATTCCAGTCAGCAGAGAGCATCCCGAGGCCGGAATGATAGGAATTGCCGGACTTCTAATCTCACTTTCTCCACTTTATTCGGTTAGCACCATCGGCCTGGTAGCCGAGACCGTGGGTGCGAGTGCTGATGTAATGGCTGCTGACAGATTGGCTGCCTGGATAGAAGCCGGATTGGACTTGCCGCTTAATCTGAGTTTGGATTCCACGGAGAGGACAGCGGAGAAGATACTGGATGAGATGAATGTCGGAGGAGACTTGGAAGAGACTCTAGCGATGACTGAGGGAGAGTCTGGTGACTTCTATGTCTAGTCTAACCTATCCGCCCGAGGAAACGACAATCAGTTCGAGGCTGATGTCGGATTCGATGATTGAAGTGTGAGGTACAATCGTATCCCCATGCACTGCTAGGACAGTAGAAGCGGGAATGGACAACCTGTCTAGAATCTGCGAGATGCTGATTGGTACATCTGACTCTAGAGATAGCGACCTGTTGTCATGCTCGACCTGGATTCTCACACCCCTCACACATCGGGTCAGCCTTATGTTTGATTCGTAGGTAGCCGGAGCGCTGCCGAGATCGCATAGCCCGGTATTGCGGTGGATTCGAAATCCACTGTCCATTGGACGCGGGGGTTCAAATCCCTCTCTCGGCGCCAACAGAATCTCAGTATCTAGGAACTTCTGTGGAGTCTCGCAGGACTACTAGACGTCCTCCGGGACCGATCCTGACCTGCGGTTGCCCGTTGAACTCACCAATCTCGCCATTTAGAATCGCTATCTCGTCGCCCCTTGTCACCCCTGCTGCAGCAAGTGGGATGAATTGCCTGAATGCTACTACTCCGGCTGAGCCAGTCTGGTCAATTAGTGTCACAGACCATCTGCTAACTCCCTTTCCATCTGGGAAGGCATTGACCGCCCAAACTCTGCCAATTGCATTGACTCTGGTCTCGATATCGACTATGGCTGCTGTGTCCGATTCATTCGCGATTTCTACGGAGGACTTTTCATCGAGATCCAGAACAACCTCGCCCTTCCATGTCGACGCCATGGCATTCTCGATGCGGACCCTGCTTCCATTGGTTATGGAGCGAGTGACTTCTCTGGGTGCGCCGTAGCGAGAGGGTTGTACCTTGGCCCGGTCGTACCCTTCCTGTAAGGTGAATGAAAGCTCCACGGAACCATCCTCAGCAAGATTCGGGCCACGTAGGCCTGATACTTCACCGACCACATTAACTCGGGTGACAATCTCTCCGAGAGGAGTTATTGGCCAACTGTGGCCAAAGCGGTCGATACTACGCTCTAGGGGGAGGTCAAGTTCGTGGTCGCTGCCCTCACAGATTCCTCGCAAATCGCAGTAATTGCAGCGTGCTCGCGGATCTGAGTCGATTGGAGTCTCAGAGGGAACTCCTCCGTCATCGAAGTAGTTCAGTGGAGCCGGTTCTGGCGGACACTCGTGCATCTCAGGGTCCCTTGCGTGGATCTTCTGGTACAACTCTTCCAATTCCGAAGAGAGATCTTCCATCTCGATTCCCGAAGGGCATTCTACTTCCTTGATTGCCTCGGCTCCCAGATACCATATCTCCAGCGCCTCGACCTCCTCAGTCCTGTCATGGGTCTCCCACCAGAGCCAGCAGTAGAGGCGTAATTGGTCGATGTATCCTGCGGATCGATCTCCCCTTCCGATGGATGCCTTGAGGTCGATTATCCTGATTCGGCCTGTCCAACCGTATACCATGTCGTACTCTCCTTGAAACCACTCGTCGGGGTGTGATGTGGTCTGCTTCCACTGTCCTGCATCCGGATCAACGAACCAAGGTCTTGCCAACTCCCATGCCTCACACCATGACACTTTTCCGGAATCTTGAGCGGCGGGATGTGTTTGGTTCCACTGGCGGGGGAATCCATCAGGAGGTGGCCAGTGACCTCGTTCTTCGCCTGCTCTCCAACTCTCCATTCCAGGACCTCCCTGGGCATTCAAGCAAGCCTCAACCTGGTCTATATGCAACCGGAGGCCGGCCCTGACCATTTTCCTCGCTTCCTCAGGGTCAGCGTCTTCAACCGAGCCTTTTCTGTTCGGAGATGCTTCCCAATCATCGACAGCTGCCTCCCAGCACCTGTCGAAATGGACCTCTGCACGAGAGTTAGCCCAACTGAGCAGTGAATTCCTATCTGTTGGCCATTGGTCTTCGGGCAACTCAATGGTTGCGGGGCCGGGCCAGGCCAGTTGGTTGTCATAGGCCGGAGACCCGTCATCAAGAAGAGGAGTGATCATCTCGTCGACAGCATCAGAAGACACGAGTACAGGAGAGTCTCGGAGGACGCGGCAGACGCACTCCTCGACGGCATTTCCGCGAATAATCTGAGGCGGCAGGGGTGACTTCAGGCGCTCGATGTAGTTGTAGTACCATAGCCTGTTGCAGGATTTCCAAGTGATGACCTGTGAGGCTGAGAGTCTGCGGAATGGATTAACTCCAACCGCTTGTGGATTGCCTTGCCTGACCGGCATGGCATGGAGTCCGAGTCGAGGCCCTATGAACCCAACGAAGAAGTCGTGATTCAACTTGAATCATTCAGCCAGACGACAGTCACTTCCATCCTGTCGAAGGTCGGTGTGACCTCTACCATCGCCACGGGCGCATCTACCTCTTCGGCTATCGACTCGGCAATCACAAGTGGCAACTCAATGCGTTCCTCTTCGGGATCCCAGAGCATGAATCTCTGCGGTAGACCGGTAATCTCAGTAATCTCCTCAATCCAGTGGGCCTGATTCTCAGTAGAGGCATAGACCGCTCCGAACATCAGTGTCGAATCTTCGGTGAGAGTCTCGTGAGGGGAGATTGTCGCTTCTCCTCTGCGCTCGAACCTTCTCCTCAACTGACCTGCGTCCTTGTACACGGCAGTACAGAATTTGACATGGAATCCATACGGCTCCCGGGAGACAGAGTCAGCTGGGTCGGGTAATCCATTGGCTGCACTGTTGACTCGATCTCTGAGCATCTGGGCTAGTTCCGAAGAGCCTTCTGCGCCTGCAGTAATCTCAGTTGAAAGGTTGAATCCTCTAAGTTCCATGTTATCGTGATTGCCCACGGTTATCTCCAACTCGTTGAGGTTGAGGAAATTGATACTAAAATCACGCAGATCCTCAATCAACTGCACCAATTCAGACTCCTTGTCCGGCTCACATGGTAACTCCACACCAGTCTCTATTCCGGCATCGCTGCAAGCAGCAATTACCTCACGGTACTCCTCTGCTTCCAAATCAAGCAAGTGGAATCGGATCTCGTCGAGACCCGCTTCTGCGAACTCAGAGGCCCATTCAGCCCTGAACGGGATGCTGGTGTACATATGCAGATGGAAAGAGGGGCCGAACTCCTCCTTGAGAGTTCGAATCCCCTCAAGCGTCCTCTCTCGAGCCATCAGAGGGTCGCCTCCGGTAATCCCGGCACCTGTGGCCCGCATCGCTCTAGCCTCTTCGATAACCGCGTCGAAATCTTCGCAGCGACGCTCGTTGGCAAACATGTGGTCGATATCTCGACGGGTCTCGGAAAGAGGACAGTAGTCGCATCGCCAGTGGCAGTTACCAGTGATGAATAGAACCAGTTTGCTCCCCATCTGGCACTGAATGCACCCCTCTGAATCACCTTCATCAGGTGCTTCGGGCAGTGTATCTGTTTGTGAGAGAGGCAGTGAGAAGTTCATGCTGCTGCCTCCTCGGCTGCCTCGATGAGCCAGCGGTGGAATCCCGTGTCGGCTGAGAGTTCGGGGTGGAAGGTGAGGGCAAGTCTGTTGGCGTGCTTGATTCCAACTACTTCTCCATCGTGTGTAGCGGCTACCTCTGCTGAATCATCAATCGAATCAAATCTGGGTGCGCGGATGAAAACGCCAGGGAAATCCCTACCCAGCATCTCAGAGTATAGTTCGTCTTGGAAAGAATCGACTTGACTACCATAGGCGTTGCGGCCGATGCTGGCTGGAATCAGAGGCTCTCCCCCATCTTGTGGGTCGGAGAGCAGTATTGCGCCAGCACAGGTCCCTAAGACAGGTCGCGATGGATCACTACGAATCCAATCGAATACTGCTGGCAGTAGGCCTGAAGTCTCATGATTTCCTGTTAGCCTCATAGTCGTGGATTCGCCACCGGGCAGAACCATGGCGTGTAAATCCGCATCGACTAGGTCTGATGCCATCCTGAGCTCGTGCAGACTGATTTCGATACCGCACTCTTCGGCGGCCCTCTGTAGTGCCGACATGTGGACATGTCTCGCGCCCTGCAGCATGACCAACCCTATGCGCAGCATGCCAGCGCGTCCGGCCACTCCGAAATTACTCTGTCGTGCCTCCGATGAACTGAAAGACTGGGGGCGAGACGTCGGATTGTGCAACCCGCGGGTCGCATCCACAACTTCGGCGCTGGACCTGCCGTCCTGCCCTACGAGGTGGTCGAAGAGGTCTCATCGGCCCTACCTAACCTCTCAGACAGCGGTTTCGGGCTGATGGAGGTCTCGCACCGCTCGGATACTTTCCAGGCGATTATTGACTCTGCCGTTGGCAGGGTCAGGAGTTTGCTTTCGGTTCCCGATGAATATGAGGTCCTGCTATTGCAGGGAGGGGCCTCGACACAGTTCTACATGACTGCCCTGAACCTCATTGGCAGTGAAGGAAAGGCAGACTTCCTAGTATCTGGGACATGGTCGGAGAAGGCTCTCAAGGAAGCGGGCAGAGTAGGGGACTCAATTGCTGCCTGGGATGGTTCAGATGAGAATTTCAGATCTGTGCCGGTGGATGGTGACTACTCTATCCGGGACGATGCTACTTATGTCCACTATACCACGAACAACACCCTATTCGGAACACAGTTCCATCATCTTCCAGACAGCGGAGGTAAGCCAAGGGTGGTTGATGCCAGTTCGGACATTTGTGGGGTGCCAATAGATGTCTCCAAACACGACCTGATTTATGCTGGCGCCCAGAAGAATCTGGGGCCTAGCGGAGTGACTCTGGTAATCCTCTCACCTTGGGCCTTATCGAGATGCCATGATGGGTTGCCAACCATGCTTGATTACCGTACTCATGTGTCGAAGGGCTCAATGTTCAACACGCCCAACACCTTCGGGATTTTCGTCCTCGATAGAGTACTAGCTTGGGTCGAGCGTAACGGAGGCCTATCCGGTGCCATAGAGAGGAATCGAGCCAAGGCTTCACTGTTGTACAACGAGTTGGATAGAAGCGACTTCTGGAGACCGCACGCTCATGGGGGTTCTCGTTCTGTGATGAATGTGACATGGCGCCTAGCCGACACGAATCTCGAGGGCGTCTTCCTCGGTGAGGCTATGGACTCTGGGTTTGGAGGCTTGAAGGGCCACCGGAGCGTTGGTGGGATTAGAGCTAGTATGTACAATGGCTGTCCGATTGAGAGTGTCGAGGCATTGGTTGGGTTCATGCGGGACTTCGAGTCCCGTCACGGGTGAGGGGCACCATGGATGCACGCAGTGCCCTAGATATCCTCGACCTGACTCTACTGGATCGAGATGCATCCGAATCCGACTTGGATGAACTTTGTACATTGGCCAACCTACACCGTCCGGCTTCGGTGTGCGTTTTCTCTGAGCATGTCGCATATGTGGCAGAAAGACTCGATAATATTGCCATCAGTGCCGTGGCTGCAGGCTTCCCAGTAGGAAGCGAGGCCCCGGAAGAGGTCGTAGGTTCAATCAGACAAGCCATAGCTGCCGGGGCTAGTGAGATAGACTGTGTTCTCGAACCTCGAGAAGATGTATCATTCCCGGGGCAGGTAGAACAGGCGATGCTGATTGCAATGAGAGAGGCTTCGGCTGAGTGTGTGCTGAAGGTGATTATTGAAACCCCTTTGCTAGATAATAGGGGCATGCGCGCCTGCACTCGGCTGGTATTGGCAGCAGGTGCGGACTTCGTGAAGACCTGTACTGGAAAGCGTGGCGAGTGCAGCGACGAGGCTGCTAGGATTCTGGCTTTCGAGGTCATGAGGCACGGAGTGACGATGGGGAGTCGCCCCGGAGTCAAACTATCAGGCGGAATTGGCTCTCTTGAGGATGTAAATCGGCTGGTAGAAATCGTGAGTTCGGAGGATTCCTCGATTCAAGGTCCGGGCAGGTTGAGAATTGGGGCTTCGTCTCTTCTTCACGAATTAATCTGAGTGGGCTCGGCAGGAATTGAACCTGCGATCTTCGCCGTGTGAAGGCGACGTCATGACCCCTAGACCACGAGCCCTTGAACTCCTGACATCACAATTTGGCAATAAGAGTGATGACTCCCTAAGGAGCACAACTCCCGCCGGAATCAAAAGTCGGCCCCAATTCCGCGTTCCATGGCAGCAGGACTTGACTTTGATGTTCTGAGTCAGAAAGAGACTTGGCAAGCATTCGTAGTTGGTATGGTCTTGTTTTGTATAATCGGATACTCATCCCTGACGCTTTTCGGCCTCTCAGCCTCTGCTTACGGAGTGTCTGACGAAGTAGTGCCGGTTCCTGATTTTGAGGTTTCAACGATGAATAGGACTGGCATTGATGATGTAATTGCAGACGAGAATGGGGTGGTTAGATTGTCTGACTTGCAAGGTAATGTTGTTGTAATCGACTTCATGGCTGTCGATTGTGCAAATTGTCACTATGTACAGACCCATATTGAACAAGAAATAGCGAACTGGGAGGCCCTTCTAGGGCCTCACGATGTAATCGTATTATCGATTGGAACTTGGTATGGGTACGAATCATTCGACAGGATTAACGAGACATTTGGAGATACAAGATCTGCCAAGCATATGTCTTGGCCTGTTGCAAATGGTGGAACAGATGTTGTCCTCTTAGAAAATGGCGAAAGAGGCGATTTGGTAGAATACTACTCGGCTCAAGCCATACCCATAGTTATCGTAGTCGATCACGAGGGCTATGTCGTCGCCAAAGAGAGCACTGGTACACCACTAGATGGTTGGGAGGCATTCGATTCAGCAATTGCGAGTGCTAATGCTGGTGAAGCAGAAGATCTACGATTTGGGATTAAAAAGGCTGATAGATCTCTCACTGGTGTCTTCGTGATTGGTCTTTTCCTAGGTATTCTAGTATACTTCTCACCCTGTGCTTTCCCTGTCCTTCCTTCCTACATTACATACTATCTGAATCTCGGGATGAGAGAAGACGAATTAAGGGAGGCTGGGAAGCTCTCAGGGAGTATGCCCAAGCCCATCGAGGTAGGTGGTTACGCGGCCTTAGGTCAACTGACATTCTTTGCCGTAATCGGTGGCATTATCTTCGGGCTTGACGGAATCATTGATCTCTCAGGAGTTCTGCATGATATCGCGATTGGTATCGCATGGCTACTGATAATACTCGGAGGGCTCATGCTGCTGGGGTGGACCTCTCATCTACTGAACTGGATCCAGGGTATTCTCGACCAATATCAGACCACAGAGATGGATGATCAATTTACGCCGAGGCGAAACATGTACCTCTGGGGGATAGGATATAGTGCTGCGTCGGTAGATTGTACTGCTGCCGCAGTATTCCCATTCGTTGCTTGGCTTGCTGTAGTCGGAAATGGTGCATTCGCCTTTGGAATGGCAGGCCTAATCCTCTCTGTTACCTTGCTGATGATTTCGGTAACTGCCCTAGTAGGAATGGGCAGACAAGCAATGCTTGACTTCCTTAGACGGTCGACTGGAATAGTGAAAGCGACCGGTGCTTGGATGATGATATTCGCTGGATTGGGGCTGCTTGTCTACCTGACACAGCCCGAGAAGGTTAGCGCCCTATTCTAGATTTTATTGGCGCTGTATTGAATCGTATGCAATCATATTGAGTAGGTTCTCGCCGAAGTCTCTCGAATAGGCGCAAATCCTTCGGATTGATTCGGATATACGGTCCTCGAACAGAAGGCGGGAGGCCTTTCTTCTACCCGACCACAGGCCCTCTTCATGCTCTTTGAGAGACAATTGCGCCGCTTTCAATGAGTCTCGTGCTTCCTCTATCTCATAGGAATCGTGCGTTCTCAGGTTAATCATGAGTGACTTGAGGGCGTCCATCCAGACTGGCAATAGAGATAGAGGATATTCGTCTGCCTTCAAGCGTGGCCTTGGAGTGGTCTCTAGAGTCAGACGAGCCATCTCATGCGCGTGGTCCATCATTCTCTCTAGTGACCTTGCTAAATTGGCGTGTTCGACGCCTTGCTTCCTTCCCAGTCCAAGGGATCTTGCAACTTGCTGCGAGTCCAGCATTGATCCAACTTGCCTCTCAATCAAGTAATGCAGGCCATCGACTTCTCTCTCACGCTCCTCAAAATCAGAAATTAACTCGTCATCTGACCCGATTAGAACTTCAAAAATGTCACGAACTAGGGATGATAGTAGTAGATACATCCTGTTCAGGCTTGCGTGAAGAGGGAGTTCTCCTGCATTCAGCAGGCTAATCAGATTCACGCTACTTTCGGATTGTTCGCCAATCTCAAATCCCCGAGTAGAGCGAAGAAACCTGCGTATCTCACTAAGGGTGTCTCTGCTGAATTGGCCCACACTATCGACCGAAATCTCCTGAGCTCCTGAAAGGTAAGCCCCCATGAGGTGATCATACAGTGCGCCGCCAGGAATTCCGTCGAGATTCAATTCGACTAGCGTCTTCACCTCCTCCGCCGCGTCCAAAGGAGTGAGGGAAAGTTCTCCAGTTGGCCTCCATTCTACACGAATCCCATCTCGAGCAGAGAGGTTATTCGACAATATCCAGGGTTTGGGCAGGCTCATGGTATACGTAGAACCGCCTGTGAGTTGCAATCTACGGACATCTTGTTCACCGGGCCCTATTGGCATGAATCGCCGATTCTAATTATTACTATATAGATTACCCAACTACTCCATGAAGTACCTCAAGCGTTGCGGGCAGACCCATGGAACCCGTGATGACGCTAGTTCTGATCCTGTCGCTCGTAGTATGTGCATACATGGCTTGGAACATCGGTGCCAACGATGTTGCCAATGCGATGGGAACATCGGTTGGTTCTCGAGCTTTGACATTGAAGCAGGCTGTGATTGTAGCGGCTGTCTTCGAATTCGCTGGAGCATTCTTCGCAGGTGATGCGGTTACTGATACTGTCAGGAAGGGTATTCTCTCTGTCGACTTCGAGACTGTCACCAATGCCTTCGCTAACGACCTGATGTACGCATTCATCGCTGCCATGATGGCTGCTGCAGTTTGGCTAACCATAGCCACCAGGCTGGGGCTTCCTGTCTCAACCACTCACAGCATCATCGGAGGAATAGTCGGAGCGGGGCTTGTGCTGGAAGTTCAGCATAGCACTTCGCTAATCGACTGGGAAGTCGTTCGCAAGGTCGTCATGTCTTGGGTTGCGAGCCCTCTGATGGGGGGTCTACTGGCTTTCTTCACATTCTACATTGTTAGAGGATCTATTCTCGAGGCTGAGAATCCAATAGAGAGGTCCAAGTGGCTGGCTCCGATTCTAGCAATCCCTACATTCTTCGTCCTCGGAATAGCACTCCAGTTCAAGGCGCTGAAAGGCTTCTTCTCCCGGGCTGAGAGTAACGGCTGGATTGAGAGTAAGTATGACTGGTTACCAGTCAAAGAGAACGGTAGTTGGAATCCAATGGTCGACAACGCCTGGATCCCGATTAACAGCATCATACTAGCTTTGATTATCGCGATTATAGCCGCTATTATTCTGGCATATGTGCTCAGAAACTACGAGTTCAAGGGAGAGCAGGAAGGTTTTCATGGAGTCGAGCGAATCTTCGTCTGGCTGCAAGTAATCACTGCAGCTTATGTCGCCTTCGCGCATGGAGCAAACGACCGTTCGAATGCAATCGGTCCAATGGCAGCCGTATACCAGATTATTTCTAGCGGAGGAGAGTTGGCAGAGAAGGCAGATGTTCCGACTTGGCTGGTTCTACTTGGAAGCGCTGGTATAGCAATCGGTGTAATGACATGGGGCTACAGGGTCATGGACACTATTGGTCACAAGATTACTGACATTACTCCGACTCGGGGTTTCGCTGCTGAGTTCGGAGCCGCGACCACGATTCTGATCTTCTCGATGCCGTTCCTCGCCGTTCCCGTATCGACTACTCACACTTTGGTAGGTTCAGTAGTCGGAGTCGGATTGGCAGGCGGGGCGAAGAATGTCGATTTCAGAGTGTTCGGTAAAATCGTGGCATCATGGGTAGCTAGTCTACCTGCAGCAGGATTCGGCTCCATTGTGATATATGTGGCAAGCGGGTCTGATCCACTCAACCTGCTCGTCATCATACCCATCGCCTTCCTGATGGTGGGTTATGTGATGTGGGCTACTAGGGACAACGAGGTCTTCGTTGAGGATGCTCTGGCCGATGTGGGCAGCGATACTGAGAAGGGTGCGCCAACCTACTTCGAGCTCTTCCACACTCACGCCGAGGCAGTGGAGGAGACGGTCAACCACATGTTGGATGCGGTGAACGCGGCAGCAGAGGGTGAGGATGCCAGCGCTGCAATCGAGGCGACCAACGAAGCAGAGTTGAGGGCTGACAACATCAAGAACGACCTGAGAAAGAAGGTCGGTGCTGGCAAGTGGAACTTCCTGACTAGTCCTGATGAGTTCTTCCACATGCTATCTCGTCAGGATCGGATTGCCGACTACGCGCAGAACGTCGCCGAGCAGCTCTCGTTCAGACCTCTGTATGACAACTCTGAGGCTAGGGTGTTGCTCAAGGAGATGGCAGGAGCTGTCGCCAAGACTGCTGCAATCTACGAGGACACAGTGGCAGAGCTACGCGACCTGACCATGTCCGGTTACACCAGAGCGGGGCGCGAGAGGCTCGGCGGACTGATCGAGCAGGTCAATCTAGCCGAACACGAAGCCGACCTAGTCGAGAGTCGTGCAGCTGGATTCGTCTTCACCACTGGTGAGGAGGACGCGTTGGCAGCAGTCCACATGTACAGAGTATTGCAGAGACTAGACGATGTGGCCAACGCCTGCGAGACAGCAGCCAACGGTTACCTACCACTAGTGCACAACTAATCAGGCCCAACCTGCTTCCTCGGCAATCTCGCCGGGGGAGTGGTGTTCGGGCATGGCTAGGGCGTAGACGAACAACCTCCATGCCAATGTTGCAACAATTAGCCCAGTGGCTAGGTCGAACAAGTAATGTTGCTTGGTGGTTAGGATGCTGATGCAGAGTAGTACATACTCAATCCACAAGATTCCTAGGAATATCCTCGCGAGTGGCTTCTCTCCGTGTTCGCGACTCACCCAAAGCGTAATCATCCTAGCTAGAAGGTAGGAATGGACAATGTGCAGACTTGGCCAAGCATTCCATGGGTTGTCTGAGAAGTGAATGAATCCGTACAATGCCGATTCGAATCCATTGAGTGGTTCGTCGATCCAGTGCTCATCCAACTGCCAGCGTAGGTCAATCTCTGCAGGGAGGGCTAGGAAAATGACTACGCAGAATAGCGTCACCAATATGAGCCCCTGCATTGCCAAAATTAGTTCCATCCTTCCTCTGTCATCTCTGGGACAGAGTACTAGGGTGGCGGGATAAAACAGGTAGAGAGCAGTATACGGTATAATCATCCAATTAATCACAGGTATGTCTCTATCGAGTGCTATCTCTGGATCCCAAACAGTGTTGAGATAGTACTCTGCTATATTGTTGGATGCAAAGTAGGGTACAGCGACACATATCAGACCCACTAGGAACATCTCAAGAGGGAACCAAGAACCCCCCATTGCCTCCCTGCGTGACCAACTGGATCCCCATGCTTTCCAAGGCATCACCAATGCATGAATCCTTGAAGGGTGCGGGCCGAACACGGACTTGGCGTACCAACTAGGCAAATGAATCAAGCGGAATCATCAGGTAGTGCTTTCGAAGCTATTACGGTAACTACTGTTGAACCGAGAATGGCTGAAACGAAAGGCCAGAGATTAGTCAGGCCACCATCGGCTGCTGGAATTGCACCTCCGGTTGGATGTAGCAGATACATGTAGAAGTCCGAGTCAACTGGGGGTTCGATAAGGCCGTATATTCCAACAGATGCTATACCAGAGATACAACCTAGCAAAGCCCCTCTGGATGAAACCCCGCCCCAAAGCGTCAGTAGTACTGGCGCTACTGTAGCCGCTGCCAAAATATCAGCAAAGAGGAAAATTCCAAACACACTCCAAGCATTGAATTCAAAGCCGAATATTGTTGGACCAGTAGCTAGGTAAATGGCCAGTGGCAGCATTAGTACAGTAATTATTCTAGAAATTGTGAGGTCATAATTGCCATCGGATACATCTCTAGAAATGGAAGCGACTATGGCATTCTGCAATGTATCAGTACTAGAACAAACGAGTGAGATTACCAGTATCACAAATGCTGCAGCGATGATTGTGGAACCCTTGTCAATCAAGTGGAAGAAGGCGATAGTTGGGTCTGCAACTCCTCCTTGGCCTGCAGCAACGGTCCCAAAGACTCCCATAACAAAAACCAGAGGGAATACCATAACTGCTGCTAGAATCGCGCCCCTTTGCAATGCCTCATCGTCCTTTGAAGCATATGCTCTCTGCCAATTTCCCTGAGAAAACATCTCTGCGGCAGTGATTGCAACAACAAGTGCCAATCCTGATTCGAAAGAGCCCATGTACTCCATGCTACCAAGCAGTGACCAATCATCATCAGTGTTGTAAGCCATGGCATCGTCCACAATCTGGCCCAAATCAAATCCGAACAAAACGAATAGAAGTGTAACAACTAGCAGCACTATCGTCCAGGCCTGTATTCTGTCAGTTGCCAAGGAAGCCGGTAGGCCTCCATATGCTGTGTAGGCAGCTGTAACTACGCCAACGAAAATCATGGGGACTAATGGATCCATGCCCGCTAAGTATTCCATGGCCTTACCAATTGCAGTGAACTCCGCAAACAAGAAAGTGAACATGTATAGAATAGAGATTATTCCAACATATATCTGCATTTTTCGACCGAGCCTATTCTTTGCATAATCAGCTAGAGTGATTCCCTCAGGCAGCCTCTCTCTAATCATTGGGCCGACATACGCCAGCAGGATGAATGGTGTAGAGGCGGAAGCCGCATACCCCATTACATCCCAGAAGCCGCCATAGTAGGCCACCTCAGATGGCGTAAGCAGAACCCAAACTCCCATCCCAGAGGCAAACAGGCTCAGTCCAATTCTGACCCAATCCTGTGAGCCCCTGGCCGAGAGGTATTCATCGGTCTCTATTTCTCTAGCAGTAGATGCTTGGTATCCGATGTAACCGAAAATACCGAGCGTTGCAAGCATCAGTCCGTATGCAATATTCGTGTCCATTTCTCTCCCTCCGCTGGCATTACCCAGATCAGGTCACAGGGTCGTCACCTCACGGTGACCTCTCAGCACTAGGCTCCCCGCTAATTGCTCAAACAGAGTGGGTAATCAAACTTCGGACTCACTCGTCCGCACCCATGAACGGGTAGGTCCAGTCTTGAGGTACATCGATTGTCCTCTTGATTGAGCGTGGACTGATCCATCTGAGCAGATTGAGAGGACCTCCTGCTTTGTCGTTGGTACCCGAAGCCCTTGCCCCTCCGAATGGCTGCTGAGCGACTACTGCGCCTGTCGGCTTGTCGTTAATGTAGAAATTACCGGCGGTGAATCTCAATGCCTCGAACGCCGTCTGGATATCCTCTTCTTTGGAGGCAAATATGCTGCCCGTCAGAGCATAAGGTGATGCCTCGTCGCAAATTAGTAAGACATCTTCGAAGTCCCCGTCGTCGTAGACATACACAGTGAGTACTGGGCCAAAAATCTCCTCGACCATAGTCTCCGAGGTTGGATTGGTGGTAACAATGATTGTCGGCTCGATGAACCAGCCCTCACTATCGTCAGAGCCACCTCCGACAATGATACGGCAGCAGTCGCGAGACTGGGCTCTCTCGATGTACCCGGTAATTTTCTCGAAGGCCCGCTCGTCTATCACAGCGGTCATGAAGTTCGTGAAGTCTCTAGCATCGCCCATCTTGATTTTGCTAATCTCGGCACACAGGTCATCCGAGATTGCATCCCATACTGATTGCGGGATGTAGGCGCGGCTAGCAGCTGAGCACTTCTGGCCCTGATACTCGAAAGAACCCCTTAGCAGGGCTACGAGTAGCCCTTGGTGGTCGCAATCGGGGTGAGCCACCACGAAGTCCTTACCACCCGTTTCGCCCACTATGCGCGGGTACGAACGGAGGTTCGGAAGTGCGAGACCTATCTCTTGCCACAACCCTTGGAATGTGGCAGTTGAGCCTGTGAAATGCAGACCGGCGAAATCCGGGTTGGCCAGAGCGACCTCGGTAATCTCTGCACCCGAACCGGGTAGGAAGTTGATTACTCCAGGAGGTAGCCCTGCTTCCATCATCAGTTGCATTAGGACATAGTTGGAGTGATACGAATTACGGCTCGGCTTCCATATGCTGGTGCATCCAACGATTGCAGGTGCGCTCGGTAGATTTGCAGCGATACTTGTGAAGTTGAATGGAGTGATGGCTAGAACGAATCCCTCTAGTGGCCTTATCTCAGTTGAGTTCTGCACTCCCTCAGGAGAGACGAGGGGTTGGAAGTCATCATGGAATCCTCGCGCATAATGGCAGTTGAATCTCCAGAAATCGATTAACTCGCAGGCGGCGTCAATCTCGGCTTGGAAGGCGGTCTTGGACTGGTTGAGCATGGTAGAGGCATTCACCCGCATTCTCCAGTCTCCTGCAAGTAGGTCGGCGCAGCGCTCAAAGATTGCACAACGACCCTCGAGACCTAGGTCAATCCACGCCTGTTGGGCATCTACGGCTGCAGCGCATGCATCTTCCATCTCGTTCCTTCCAGCCAAGTGGACATTGGCCAGAACATGGCCGTGGTTATGCGGGATGACTTGAGTCACAGTGACTCCGGTGAACACCTCTTCGCCATTGATGATGCAAGGAATCTCGACGACCTCGCTCATCTGACGATTGATCTCATCCATGAGAGCTAATCTCTCGCTACTTCCAGGTGCATAATCCGATATTGGTTCATTGATTGGCTGGGACATGATGAGTCCCGCTCGGAGATTCCATCTAACATTGTTCCGATTAAGAATTCAGGAGAATTCTATGATTTACTCTCCCACCAATTCCCCTTCTTCTCAGCGGATTCGAGAACTTCAATTTCTACCCATGAAGGATCAAGGTCGTTCCACTTTCGGCGGCCCGAAGGGATTGTCGATCCAGTAGTGGAAAACCAACCTCCATTAAACCAGTCCCTAGCGCCGGTATCTTGTCTGTCATCGATAGACCATCCGGGGTTGCCTCCCTCGTTTGCAGCGTAATAATACAGACGATGATTGCTATCGACCATTCGGTACCAGTCCCTCCCATTGACAATCTCGGACTGCCGCACATATTCCCCCCGATACTCGGGAAATGGGTGCTCGGTGATTGCTATTCTCTCGGGTCCGATCTTTCCGAGTCTTGGAGCGAGGGAGGGATCCTTGGACGCCACGAGGGCCCATCTAATCATACCCAGTCCCATGAGATTCAATGACAGACCGGCCAATAAGAAGGGGAGTGAGAATGCGATCATGAAGACAGTGAATACTGGATCTTCGAGTCTGAATGTTCCGTCGCTGAACATCATGAATGGGACTAGAGTGAAAGGCAACCCGAAGCAGAAGAAGAATAGACCTCCTGTAAATTGAGCGGCTTTCATAATATCATCATTCGTTAACTATGTCCACTCGGTTGGCTCATCCTTCTTGGCCTTCTTCCAAGCTCGGTAGCATGACTTGCAAACAGTGACTCTCCTATCGTTAGTGGAAAGGCCTGACTCGCCCCAGACATCTACGGCCCTGTCGAAAGCAAGTCTCCTGCCTCCAATCTTTTTGTCTGCCCAGTTTTCGCAGTCAGCGACATCGCACTTCTTCTCGCCAATGTATTCTTCCTGCTTTTTCTCGGTAGGTCCAGAGGCCGCTGCAGCATCCTGCCTCCTCTTGCGAGCATTCGCCTTGAATCCCATGAGAGGGGGCCATAGTGGACCGATTAGAAGGTTGCCTCGGCTGCCGGGAAGTCAAAGGGACCCTCTTTGCGAGCTACTGAGGCTCGGCGATCGGGGCCAACGCCAACGCTGACCACCGGAACACCGGCAAGTGTCTCGATGCGAGAGATGTACTGCTTGATTATCTCTGGGAAGGCGGCGAATCCCGTACCTTCTGATCTGGATTCGTCTGCCATCTCAATCCAATCATCGAGAGAAAGAGAAGGGAATCCTGCGTGAGTCTCGTAAATTGGCTTGCATCGGGCGAGGTCTTCGCTCGTGGTCGGCATGACATGTATCGTCTTGCCATCCATCTCATAGCCCACACATATCTTCAGTTCATCAAGACCTCCTAGAACATCCAACTTAGTGACAACCAAACCGGTGTAGCCATTTATTCGGTTGCTCTCTCGAAGAGCTACCATATCTAGCCAACCCGTTCTACGAGGGCGGCCAGTAGTAGTGCCATACTCATTGCCAATATGGGCCATGTGTCTACCGGGCCCCTGCTCGAGAGATAGTTCGGTTGGAAATGGACCATTGCCGACTCTAGTGGTATATGCTTTGGTTATCCCGAAGCAGTCTTCGACATGTCCGGGATGAATCCCCGCACCATGGGTTGCGTTGGCCCTACTCGTTATCGATGAGGTGACAAATGGATAGGTTCCCTGATCTATGTCGAGCATGGCTCCTTGAGCTCCCTCGAGTAGAACATTCTCACCGTTCCTCAATGCGATATCAACCATTACTCCTGTGGGTCTGATGGCTGAGCCGAAGCGCCCCAAAATCCACTCCAAGTCGGATTTCAGAGAAGCGGCGTCGATTGTTTCATCGACCCCTACAGTTGACAATTGCTTAGTCATCCTCTCGGCTTGAGAAACCAGTGCCTGTTGATCCCCGACAAGCCCTGAAATGTCTGCGAATCTAATGCCGACTCTCTCGGTACGGTCACGGTAAGTAGGGCCGATACCTCGGCCTGTGGTCCCGACCACCTTGTCTGCTCCATCATACAATCTATGGAAGGGGAGTATGACTGAGGCTCTCTCACTGATGAACAGCCTGATGCCTTCGGGCCTCTCCTCCGTCAAATCATGCCAGCTGTCCAGTTCCTGCTCGAGGACCCAAGGGTCGATGACCATGCCATCGCCTAGCACGAGATTACAATGTTCGTAGGTAACTCCGGAGGGGATTTGATGTAACTTGAGAGTAGTATCTCCGAACACAATTGTGTGTCCTGCATTGTTCCCTCCTTGGAAGCGAACAGCCCAGTTAGATTGCTCAGCGAGTTGGTCTATGGCCTTGCCCTTACCCTCATCTCCCCACTGAGCTCCAAGCACGACGCTGGCAGGCACCGTAGCCTCGGGCAGTATGGAGAGCGAATCAATGCTTTGGCCGAGTACGATACCGATTTCTAATGATTTTGGGGTGGGAAGCGGTTATGAATGGCCGGCAGGTCGGCGGGTCTGAATGGCTCAAAGACATCCGGAGGCAGAGGCGCGTCTACTGAAGAAGTGGATATGCATGCGCTGTTCGGCGACACATCGCGGAAGCAAGCCTAGATCGTGCCGCAAGTGCGGTTACACTGGTATGCGAACTAAGGCCACCGAGCGCAGGACGACCTGAGCATGGCAATCGGCTCTGCAGCCGTCGAAGGATTTGCTCTCAGTATCGGACTGATTCTTGCATTGGGTCCACAGAATGTCTTCGTCATGCGTCAGGGACTGCTTAGGTCGCATGTATTCGCAGTATGTCTTGCATGCTCAATATTCGATGCTGCACTGATTGCTGCTGGTGTGCTCGGCATGGGCAGCATACTTTCGGGTATCGAGGGGGCTGAAAAATGGATAGCTATCGGAGCGTCCGCTTTCCTAGTTGGTTATGGATTACTGAGAATTAGATCAGCGATGAATCCAGTTGGTATGTCGACTGAAGGGGATGGTGAGGCGGACCTGAAGGCGACGATAGGAGCAGCAGCAGCTTTCACCTTCCTCAATCCACATGTGTATGTAGACACTTTACTACTGATTGGAGGAACATCAAGCAGATATCTTGGGGATGAGCGAGTTGCCTTCGGAATCGGTGCTGCCACCGCCTCATTCGTGTTCTTCTTCTCACTCGGTTACGGGGCTAGGAGTCTCTCAGAGGTTCTGAACAAACCCACGGCCTGGAGATACATCGACCTCTCAATAGCCTGCATTATGTTCGTAATCGCAGCTGCAATCATGCAGCCCCATCTATGAGAGTAAACTCTCCAGAGCAACGAACAGCATCTCGACTTCCTCCTCGGAGTTGTCGATGTGAGGCGACACTCGTAGGAGTCCGGCTCTGCTGGTGACTAAAATCGAGTGTTCGTCCTGAAGTCTGCAAGCAATGTCCTCACTGCTTACTCCCTCTGGCATTCTCAGGCTGACTATGGCGCTTCTCTCATCTTCTGACAATGGGGAGACGATGCTGAGTCCAAGCCTGTTTGCGCCCTCGATTACCTTGTCCGCTAGGCCGAGATCATGTGCCCATACTTTCTCCGGTCCAATTTCGCATATCTCATCCACCGCTGCAGCCAGCCCCAGCACGGCTCCAAAGTGTATGGTAGTATACTCGAAGCGGCTGGCGTCTTCTGGTAGAGTCAACCTATCGGCCTGTAGATCCCAGATATTGTCATGACTCCTGAAACCCAAGAGACCTGGATAGAGATGCGACCGGACAGCCGGAGAGATGTACCCTACTGCTGCCCCATAGGTTCCACGCAGCCACTTGTAACCAGATGAGACAATCGCGTCGGCCCCAGTGTTGGCTGCTTCTATTGGTACCATTCCCAACGACTGCGTAGCGTCTACCACTAGTAGCGCCCCCACAGAGTGTGCAGCTTTGGCAAATCGGCTCAGGTCATACCTCTGACCACTGGAGTACTCTATGTGAGACAGTGTTACTACTGAGGTTCTGTCGTCGATTAGAGAGATGATATCTTCGGGGTCGGTGTAGAGTTCAGAGTTGTGGTCTGCCAACCTAACCTCAGCCCCGTTAGCATCTGCGACCCTTGACCAAGGATATACCGTCGAGGGGAATGAGGCCCTCGTGGATACGATATTGCTACCGCTCTCCGGGGAGACGGCCCAAGCAATCGAGCAGAGTAACTCGGTCGCACTGGAGCCTACACAGATATCCTCAAGTTCGCAAGAAAGTAGTCTGGCTGCGGCCCTTCTCAGAGGCATCATGCCATTCTTCTCGGCTTCACCATCGAATTCCGCAGCGCCCCCTCTAGCCAGAGCGTTCGACCATTCCATCGAGGCCCTATGTGCCACAGGAGAGGTGGTCGCTACATTAGCAAAAGACAGATTGATCCAATCAGGCAAGCAATCCCCGAGAGACGCTAGGGACTAATGCTCTTCAAGGCTCAGGAGTCCCTGACCTCGTTCAGAAGTGTCTCTAAAACCGTCTGGACTTGTAGGCACATTGGCCCAAAGTGGATGGGCAGATTGGAGTCGTTGAATATATCGTCGAGGATAGAAGCAGTCATCCCTAGGCGTAGATCCATGTCCTTGTCCTTGTTGAGAAGCCACTGATCTACCGCTTCCTTGGATGAGATTCTGATGTTGCGTGGTACCTGAGCATCGTCGAACTGCCCAATAACTTGGGCAATCTGCTCTATCTTGGTTTCGACATCAGACACTAGTAACCCTCCGGCCCGCCGACCTGAGGGGACTCCTTAAGCGCATCCCCGGAATAAACAGAAGTGTCAGCCCAACCAAGCAGCCCAAGGCATGTCGGTGTTGGATGTACCAACGCCCTCGCCTTCTGCTCCAAGGCCAATCAGGCCCACAGATACTCCTGTCTCGATGAGTTCTGTTATGCCCCATTCCATTGATGCTTGCAGATCCGAAGATGACCTGAGAAATCTGTCATGCGCCCTGTAACTCAGTAAGGATGTGGTAATGGCCTCGCCCACTCCTGTGGCTGCTACTGCAGCCCTCTCATCGGCCCAGAAGCCAGAGCCAGGGAGAGGTACATCGCCAACCCTTCCAGCAGGTCTGTGGCTAGTTCCTCCCGTACTTGTGGCACATGCTAGCAGTCCTTGCGAGTCTCGTGCAATTACACCCACTGTATCTCCTTCATCTCCACGCGGAGGTCTGCCCTCGACGCTGGCCTTGGGGTGGCCTTTCTCATCAGCCCAGAGTCTCGCACCTTTTCCTGCAAGGCCATTGATGTCCTCGTCCAGAAGATCTCTTGCTATCCGGATGGGATTGGGCGTATCCTCCATACCAATCACAAAGCCGATTCTTCCATCCGAAGTCTGGATTGAAGCATCAAGAGATACTGAACCATCATTCCTGAATACGCCACCAGTTCCAGCATTGAAGACCGGGTCGTTCTCAAGAGCCACGCAGGCCTCAACAGCAGCTTCGATAGCTGAGCCTCCAGACTCAAGAATCGTCGATGCTATGTCCAGGGCGAGTTCGACATTATACTGCCTATCAGGGCCCGGTCCTGCTCCACCATGCGCCACTGCTGCAGGTACTGACATCTCCACACCTCGTACTATGTCGCATCCGAGGCATTACCCTGACTCAGCCTCAACCGCATTTGCATCAGGGTGGCTAGGATGAAAATTATTCCTGCCACTCGAAACGCTGTGTGATAGGTCCACAGACCGTCTCGTTGAACTGTCAGAGACCAGATGTATGCTGCCGTTAGAGGGCCAAATATCCTAGCAAGTGCCCCATATCCCTCTTGGGCGCCCATCACAGTACCTAACTCGTAGCCTCTAGACTTGGTCTCAAAGGTTAGCACCGAGGACTGAGTCGGTGAGAACAATCCATTACCTATCGCCAGTCCCGCAGAAGAGGCAAAAATCAACCAACTTGCCTCATTCGGGACATATGGTATGCTGGCGATTCCAAATCCACAAAGAAGAGTCCCGACCAGCATCAGTCTCGTCATATTGAAGCGCTGTGTCAATGGTCCGATTAACACGCCTTGCACGAGTGCTCCCAAAAGTCCGATGAAGGCAAATATCCAGCCGTTGTCAAGCTCGCTCCAGCCCAGTCCCCCTCCCTCAATATCCATCGAAGTGAACAGGATGAATGTGCCGTGCATCATGCTGAATCCCATCAGGAATAGGAAGTTTATCGAAACCAATGACGAGATTGTGGGGAGTTTCATGACTCCGGCGATCTTTCTGAACATCCCTCCAAGCTCGTTGAAGACTGAGCCTTCGGAGAATCTGCGATCTTCTTCTGGCAGACTCTCGGGCAGTCGGGTTACTGCTAGAGCGAGGCTGATTAGCGAGAGTGCACTGGAGAATAGGCATGGGAGCAGGTATGGGTGGTCGATCCATATCTGCCCGTCGAATGGAGCCCCTATCCCAGTAGCTGGGTCGGATAGGACTCCTCCAATGAAGGGTCCAATCATGAAGCCTAGGCCAAATGCAGCACCAATCATCCCCATCCTCTTTGCGACATCTTCGGGCTCGGAAATATCTCCAATATAGGCACGGGCGACTGCTATGTTCCCGTTACCCGCACCCGCGAGGAAACGGGCGGCTACGGCCATAGTCAGGCTACCAGATAGTCCGAACACAGTGAAGAAGACAGTGTTGGATAGCAAACCGAACATCAGAATCGGCCTGCGGCCCATTCTGTCACTCAATGAGCCTAGAATCGGTGTGAAGATGAATTGGGCGAGCGAATAAACGGAGATGACGATGCCAACCCAAAGATCCCTGCTTCCAATGTCGACTATCCCATCTGCGGTAGCTAAGTCCTGAACGAAGTAAGTTAGGAACGGGATTACGATGGTGAATCCAATCATGTCAACGAGGACAACTAGGAACAGTATCCCCAACGGTGATTTGCCTTCATCGGACATCCTATCCCTTAGGTTGCGAGAGAGAGGGGGACTTGAGCATTGACGAAGTATTAGGCCGAAGGCTGAGTATCAGTTCCCTTGGAGATAGTGTCGATTACCTTGGCGAGGCGTTCTACTAGGGTGACCTTTTCCTCGGCTCCCACGAGAGCATGTTGCAGAACCTCGTCAAGCGAATCAACCGGCAGGACCTCAACTTGCTTCTCCCACTTCTCGTCCATCAGGACATCCTGCATGTTGGCCCGAGGAATCACGACTCTCCCTATGCCGGACTTGGCAGCGGCTTCGATCTTGGCCGTTACTCCACCGACAGGGAGTATCTCACCCCTTACGGACAAAGATCCAGTCATAGCCAGATTCTGCTCGATAGGTACTCCTTCGAAAGCGCTGATTATCGCAGTAGCCATCGTAATCGATGCACTGTCACCGTCTACATTGTGAGTTCCTGGGAACTGTACATGTAAATCGTAGTCCTTGATGTCCTTGCCAGTCAGCTTCTTGACGACTGCACTGATGTTGGTTACGCTCTCGTTGGCTAGGTCGGACAGGCCACCAGTCGCAATCACTCTGCCAGACATGCCTTGGGCAGGGGTGACCATTGCCTCAACCGGCAGTACCACACCTGAGTAGTCTGAGAGTCCGCTGTCCGCGCCAAGCACAGCCAACCCGTTGACTCTACCTACACGGATACCGCTGTTGACCAGCATCGCATACTCGGCCTGCCTGTCTAGATAGCGGTCAGCAACCTGCTGCTCGAGTGGCTTAGCGATCATCCTAGCCCTAGTGACATGTTCTGAGCTTGTCAGTTCCGCGCCATCTTCGGCCGCAAGGTCTCCAGCGATCCTCACGAGGCCACCGAGCTCACGAAGACGCAAGGATAGTTTTCCTCTGCGGCCGGCTCGTCTCTGAGCCTCCTTCAGGATAAGTGCTATCGAACCCTTGTTGAAATGCGGGATTGCCTTGCCTGAACTCTTGTTCAACTCGTTTCTGACCTCTTGAGCGATGAATCTGATTAGTCTGCGTCGATTTCGCTCGGTATCGGGCATATCGGTGTTGACATAGACCTCATATCCATAGCCGCGAATCCTGCTGCGCAAGGCTGGGTGCATGTTCTGAATGCTGTCGAGGTTGCCCGCTGCGATTAGAATGAAGTCGGTAGGCACAGGCTCCGACTTGGTCAGAGCGCCAGAAGAGCGTTCTGAGCGGCCGCTGATTGGGAGTTCCCTCTCCTGCATGGCCACCAGCAGAGCCTGTTGCTCCTCCATCCTGAGCATGCGAATCTCGTCAATATACAGGACTCCCTTGTTTGCCCTGTGTACTGCTCCAGGCTCGACTCTCTCATGTGCTGGAGTCGCTAGATCCGCACCTGACTGGAACGGGTCATGTCTCACATCACCCAGTAGTGCTCCGGCCAGAGTACCAGTTGCATCGATGAATGGAGGTTCGTCTTCTCTCTCATGCTTAATCAGCAATTTCGGAATGTTGGCGTCCTCTCCTGCAGTCAGCCTAGTCCTGAGGAAGAAGTAGCCAAAGACAAGAATGAATGAGCCGAAGATGAATGTGAGAATCTCTCCGCTGGAGATGGTAGCGAGAAGTAGGGCCGCACCAATCACTAGAGCGATGAACAGTAGCGTCCTGTTGGTCCTCTCCTTCTGTACCCTAATCTGTGCCTTGCGCTCTGATATAATCCTAGAGCCGCGGCCAGCGGGGACAGTTCTGACTCTTGGCTCGTTCTCATCTTCCTGGTTTCTGAACACGAGAATGTCCTCTAGTTGCTCCCTAGGGAGGAACTCGGTCATCGACCTAGAGAGCATCGATTTTCCAGTTCCCGGCTCTCCAACCATGATTACATGGCGGCGTTGCTCGGCTGCCTTCCTGACCACAATCGATGCTGCTTCCTGACCAATCACTTGGTCGACCAGCTTTTCAGGTATTGGGACTTCTTCGGTCGAGGAAATCTGCACTCCATCAATCCATTCTTCAACAGGAGTTTCGCAGATTGGATCCTTGTCCTCGGACGCTCCAAAAGCGGGCCCGTCCTCCCATGAATCGAGCGCATCTGACTGCTCATTCGCTTCGTCCTGAGACTGGTTTGATTCACCCATCTGCGCCCCCCCGGGATACTTCCTGACTCTCGCACCTTCTTGAAGGTGCGTTAAGAGGGACAATGCAACTAGGCTGACTTATTCACGTCGGCGGAGGTATTCCTCACCGTAGTAGTGCCACTGTTCCATGGTCCAACCCGGGGGTAATCCTTCTGGAGGCAGGGGAGGTACCATCGGAGGTGGAGGAGGTACTGAATCAGGGGCGGAAACAGGTTCTGGATAGGGAGTTGGTCCAGAGTCTGCTATGGCTGAATAGTCGATGGCAGATTCCGACTCAAATCGCTGGCGGCGAAGAGTGATGGCTAGAGCCAGTACTAGGGCTGCAGAAAGCAAGATTCCAATCAATAGAAGTCCTGTTGAGAACCACTTGCTGATTCCGTTGCTCGGAGTGGAATCCTCGCCTTCCTCGGGTTCGGGCTCCGTGACCTCGACTGGTTCTGTGGCAAACATCTTGAGTTGAATCTCAGTCAGTCTGTCGAACCCATCACTGTCTTCAGCTGAAACAGACAGAGTCACATAGTCTCCTATTCCAAGTCCGTTCCCGCTTGATGGATTCACTATGAAGGGACCCATATTATGAGAGATTCCGGAGGAGTGGCAAATGCCAGTAATCGAGTTGCAAACTGACCAAGTGACCCTAATGTCACTGAGTTCAAGTGGACCGACATTCTCTACTATCACCGTTGGATTGGTCCCATAGTCAATAGTGTCAAACGAAGCCACTAAATCAGAGTCCCACAGCAGAGGCAGATTATCTACAACTGTGACGGTAATCATGTACGCATTGGCATCACCATGGCGATCCTCGAGAGTGATTGTTACGGCCTCTATGCCTGCCTCTGACCATTCCATAGTTAGTATTCCAGTAATCGGATTATATTGAGCGGCACCGGGCACAAAGGTGGTCGCAGTTGCCCAAATCTCCTCTTCGGGGTCATCGATATCGGTTATTCTGTCTAACAACTCAAGAGTAACTCTCTCGCCCATCTCGACTGTGAACTCCTCGATCCCATCCATGTTCATGCGAGGTGCATCGTTGACATTTAGCACATGGAAGACAATAGTAGTATCAGAGGTCTTGGATCCGTCGCTCGCTCTGATTCCTAGTTCGACCAATCCGTTTGAGTCATCATCAAGCGAGCTGACAGTTAGCGAGTGCCCAGAGATACTGGCCTCGACCAAAGATTCATCGGAATTGGAAATCAACTCCAGCGACAGTCCCGAGGTTGGAATTGGATTTCCGTTGTCATCTGTATCAGATAGGAAGCCAGTGAGGCTGATGCTTGCTGAGCCGCCCTCATCGAACGATTGCGACGGAATGGGCGCCCATCTTGGAGCTCCATTCTCTATTACATTAAACATCATCATTCCGGAATTAGTATCATCGCCATCGTCAATTGTAACGAAAACAGCCTGTGGAATAGGATTGCCCTGACTGTCCCTGACTACTTCCTGGAAGTTTACTACCAGTTCCAAAGTTGAGGCGTCCCATTCGATGAACTCAGGTGAGTTACTGTCAATCATCAGCATAGACAGCGGCGTCTCTGCGTCATGTACAAGGCCGATTGCTGAAACTCTCTCTTCGGTCTCGACCTTTACTGTAGGCATGCCGGCATACTGCGAGCTATCGCCGTTGAGAACTACAGGGAGTCCGTTGCGCAGCACAAATGCCTCCTCTGCCAAAAGCCAGTCTCCCTGTTGCCCTCCAGAATCTGTCCATCTGATTCTGAGATCGTATGTTCCGATATCAGCGTTAAGAGGAGCGTCGATGGTGTGCAGGAAGCGAGCATTTCCTCCACTACCGACGAGGTCTGAGGAGGAAATCCATGCATCGTCCCAAAAGCCAGTTCCTGATATTGCATAGTGCATAGTTGGAGTCATGGTTGTCATATCGTCGACCAAGTCATTTGATAGAGCGGTGCTCTCGAACTGAATGGTATCGCCCCTGTCTATCGACACTGAAGCAACTGCGGAAGGCTGATTCGCTACAGGTGCCATGTCATGTAAGGCATTGACATCGGCATAGTTGTTGGATGCAACCCTGTCCCCAGTCAGCCCGGATAGTCTGGACCTGAATGTTGTCGTACCTGATGCATAAGTGTCTATGTGAGATGTATCAAATTGGACCGTCAGGGATTGAGTGGAGCCGGGCTGAATAGATTGTATCGATGCCCCTCCAATGTATGATTCGTCCAATCCGACCAACTCGTAAATTGAGATCTCGCCACCATCGCTGTAAGCGTCCACGCCGTTATTGGTGACTTCCACTGTGATATCGAGAAGATTACCGGGGACGAATCCGAGATTACCGTTCTGATTGTCAGCCGAAAGATCAGCGACTCCGAGGTCCGTTAGAGGCACCATGCCCAGATCTGCCGCCGACAGGAAACTGTTGTACGAAGAATGGGGGCCATCCATCAGGGCGATGACTGGCCAGAAGTTCTCGAACTGAGTATATCCTCCTGCAGCTCTAACTGTACTGAGGGGGACAGTCCAACTATTCTCAACAGGAGTGTTTGGCGTCAGAGTAAGTTGTTCGAATCCATTTCCGTTGCTGTTTAGAAGCCATTGCCTCCAGTTGTGATGAGGCCTGACTCCGTTGTCATATGCATCCCCTCCGACCTTCTCGGTTACAGCTGCGTACAGATATGCAGTGACTGAAGATGATGAGCCAAGATAGGTTGACTCTACAGTTACGGTGACTTGATTCGTTGCACTGTCCAATGCCACAGACAGATCTAGAGAGTAGTCACCTACATCTGAACTCATGCATCCTCCGGAAGAGTAGTCAGCATCGTAGTAGTTGGTTCCAGCCGCCCCGACCTTGTAGCAAGACCCTGTCTGAGTGTCTGCGAAAGAGAAGGTCGGGTAGCCGCCCGAGGATGACATTACATGACTCCTGCGATTTATTGGGGCATCCGAGGGCCATCCTCCCGAAGAAGACTCGAATATGGAAACAAAAGTGAAGTCCTCAGGATTAGAAGACTTCAGATTATCGAGTGAGGGAGAGGCACTATTCATGCATGGACCACACCAGTGCGCTCCAACATACTCCCCGAACACCGGATGGCCCGGACTAGTGGCATACAGGGGCATCTCTCTCTGATCCAATTGCTCCCTATCGGGCATTTTGTCATCTACTGCGAGGAATGCGGTGAAGGACAGCATCACCACTAGTGTCGCTAGGGTCGTGGAACGAAGTAAATCGCTGAATTTACCGTAATCCATCAGTTTGCGCCTAAGTGGGGGCTGTATAACCGTGTTGGGTTAATGTTTGGACAATGTGCGGCTCTTTAGAGAGCCGAAGGTATTGATTACCTCCAATTGGACCAACTAGCATGGATGGAGGCGCCGAGACAGAGTGGGTCGCTCTCCGGGAAGATGATGGTAGAGCGTATCTGTTGCACAGAGTATCTGGCGAGGTCAAAGTCAAGGGACTGGGCCGATTTGATGCTAAGCAACTGCTCAGCGGCTACGGATTCGGAGACAGAATCACGGTCGGCCAGAAGTCTCTTACTGTCGTCGATCCAGCGCTTCCGGAAGCGCGTAGAAACATGGCTCGAAGGGCCCAAGTTATAGGAGCTAAAGATGCCGGTTTCCTGATTTCTTGGATGGGCATTGGAGTAGGCTCTAGAGTCCTGGAAGGAGGGCACGGTTCTGCAGGTCTAGCAATGCACCTAGCAAATGTCCTAGGTTCCTCTGGGACTCTTATTTCTGTTGAGGCGAGGCCTGAGCATGCAGTAGTTGGCAGGGCGAACATGGAGCGTCTAGCTGAGGTTATCCCAGAGTTCCCCAATTGGCACTTGATAGATGGTGATCTCGGTGAGGTTGGGAATAATGTCAGAGAGATTTGCGGCTCACTCGATGCTGCAATAATCGATGTGGCCGAACCTTGGCGCATCGTGCCAGCAATAGAGCCGCTGTTGCGTGCAGGTGGCAGGGTAGCTTGCTACTGCCCAACAACAATCCAGTTGGAGCGATCTTGGGAGTCGGCCCAGCGTCAGGGCTTGGTTGTCGAGTGGGCCGGTGAGATGATCGAGCGTAAGTGGGTCAAGGCGAGCAAAGGAGGAGTCAGGCCGGGCAATCAGCCCATGGGCCATACAGCCTTCATTCTGATTGCGGCGAAAATCGCCCCTCACGAAGAAGAGTGAGGCGGTACTTCTGAGTTGGATTGGCAACTTCAAAAGCAGAGTCTCTGATGTGGGTTGGACCTACAGAGTAATGTTCAATGAATTTCTAAAATTCAACATTGTTGGAATTTTCAACTCTTCTTTCGCTTTGATCCTTTATGAGGTCCTTTACTGGGTCGATCTTTGGCCCTCACACACTGCAGTAGCCGCTTGGGCTGTTTCAAGCGCAATAGGCAATGTAGAAGCCCACTTTATGCATTATAAATTCACATTCAATTCAACATTTTCCTATTTCAGAAGTCTGAATCGCGCATTTTGGACATATTCAGGCCAACTGGTAGTCACAACAATATTTCATTATTTTATGGTTGAAGTTTTCCTCTTACATCATACATTAGCATGGTTCGTTAATACCTGTGTTTTTGGATACTTCAACTTTCTTCTGATTAGATGGATTGCTTTTCCCCCTGAGCTCGACAAATCGTATCTAGGAAGATTGGCGGATGATTGAGCCTCATGACCCGATACCATTCAAAACCCCGTCCCGACACGAGAGGGTCATGAGGGACAGTAGCGGATGGAAGCCTACGGCCTATCGATCTCATACCATAGGTGATGTTACTTCGGGCGGCGCGGGGATGCTTGGCGAAGAGGTCACCATCTCTGGATACGCAGAAACAGTCCGGGGAAGAGGTGCAATCTGCTTCCTTATGCTGCGAGACGGAACTGGAAAGATTCAGGCATTCCTGAAAAGGGATAACATGGATGAATCGATTTTTGATGCAGTTCAGTCAGCAACGCGCGAATCGACTATACAAGTCAACGGCATTGTGGCTCAGAAGCGACCCCCTAAGGTTGCTGAAGGTGAACCTGCCCCTCCGCCAGAATACGAAATCAGCGTCACCTCAGCGGCTATTCTGGCTGAAGCCGCCACTCCTCTCCCAGTGGGAGTCACGGACGAAGTCAATGTCGGACTCGATGTCAGACTGGACAATCGCCATCTAGATGTCAGAAGAGAGCATGTGAATGCGATGTTTCAGCTTCGTAGCAAGGTTCTGCAATACGGGCGCGACTGTCTCATCTCCGAAGGCTTTCAGGAAATTAACACACCGAAAATAATCGCCGCTGCAGCTGAAGGCGGGACTAACCTATTCCCAATGAAGTACTTCGAGACTGATGCGTACCTCTCGCAGAGTCCGCAGTTGTACAAGCAACTGGCAGTTCTAGGGGGGCTTGAAAGGGTCTTCGAAATCGGCCCTGCCTTCAGAGCAGAGAAGCACGATACTTACAGGCATCTCAACGAATTCATCTCCTTCGACATCGAAGGTGCTTGGATGAATGACGAGGATGTAATGGGCGTTCAAGAAAGAATGATTCACCACATCTGGAGTCAGGTCGCTGCCAATGACCAGGATCTTATCGGTGTGGTCAATGAGTACCGAGCCAGTCAAGGTCAAGATCCGATAACCGTAGAAGTCCCGAGTATCCCATTCCCGCGAATCCAGTACTGTGATGCTATCGAGATAGTCAGGGCAGGAGGAGAGGAGATTGAGTGGGGCGACGACATAGAGAGTCACCACTGTGACATCATTGCTGCAGAGTATCCGGGATTCCACTTCATACCCCGATGGCCGATGTCAATGAAGCCGTTCTACATCCACCACAAGGAGGAGGAGAAGGGTTCCTCGGGAGGACAGTTGAGCCGTGGGTTCGATCTTAATTATGGACGCGATGAGATGACTAGTGGCGGGCAGCGCGAGCATCGGGTCGATGTCCTCGAGCAGAACCTGCGAAATATGGGACTCGAGCCGGCTGATTTCACATTCTATACAGATGGTTTTCGCTACGGGGCGCCTCCGCACGCTGGATGGGGTTTGGGCGTGGCTAGACTGCTAATGGTGCTGACAGGAACAGGTAATGTCAGAGAAGTGGTCTTGTTCCCACGTGATAGAAGCCGAGTTACTCCCTAGGAAATCCCAGTTTCCTTAGATTGCTGAAACAGTAGTTAATACGGTGAATCGATTATCAAAGAATATGAAAACTCGTTCTCTGGCTTGCCTGATGTGTATATTACTAGCCATTGCAGGAACGGTAGTTGGAGATACTTCTATCCAAAACGAGGGCGAGGTAGTGGTTGTCAGTGTAGATAGTACTAATCTCCGGTTCTCACCGGAAACAATTACTCTGACTGAGGGAGATTCTGTTCGATTCTTCTGGAGCGGGGAGCTTCTCGCACACAATGCTGTGGAGCGTAATGGGTTGTTTGATTCGGGAGAGCCAATGCGTAATGTAGACTATACTTACACTTTCGAGATTGGAGAGAATGGGACATACGAGTATGTCTGCGAACCTCACGAGGAGTTCGGAATGGTAGGGACGATAGTAGTGGAGCCTGCTCCGATCAATCAAGAAGAAGTAGAACTGCAGGAAACTCCGGCGGACAAGTCGCTACCAGGGTTCGGCTTGTGGATGGCCTTTGCAGCACTTTCATTGGCAATCGTAATGTCATCTCGGAGCAACCGAAAATAACGGGTATCTACGGCCCCTCCGCAGAGCGGGAACATGGCTAAGCCGAGATTCGCATACCTGCTCTTGAAGGAGCATCCATACGGTCGCGAGATGCTGCGCCAGATTCTCTCTGAGGGATTTGTCCCTACGATAGTGATTACAGAGGATTCGGCAATTGCAGATGAAGAGAGGGAGAAGTTCCTCAAACGCATTGAGGGGAATTCGATTGCGCCTACTATAGCGTCGCAATTGGCCGAATTAGCCGACTCAGGAGTCGAAGTCCCTCATATTGAGGTACCAATCCACAACTCTGAGCAGGTGATGCCACATATCACTGATATACCGCTGGATTTGATAGTCTTCGGAGGCACTAGAATCATACGAGGAGAAATCCTAGACCATCCCGAGGACGGGGTAATCAACTCTCACCCAGGGCTGCTTCCTGATTGCCGCGGCTCAGCCTCGCCCGCTTGGAGCGTTTACCATGATATCCCAATTGGCTCCTCCACTCATTTCTGTGACAATGGAATCGATACCGGGGAGTTGTTGCTAAGGAAGGAGGTTTCAGTAAAGAGAGGGATGACCTACGAAGACCTGTGCTACGAGACACTAGTGCTTGCAGGAGTTCTGATGAAGGAGGCTTTGATGGCTTACAAAGCCGGACAGTGGGAAGAGATGCGTAGACCACAAGGTGAAAGCGAGTACCCTACCTTCCGCAACGCGCCGGAGGAGGTGCTTGAGGTAGTGGACCAGAAACTCAGGGACCAGACTTACGCGCACTACAATGATTAGGTGATTAGATGGAAGATTTACTCAACGATGGATTTCCTTTCGCAGAAGACTCGCTTGAAGGACAGACTGCCCTAGTTTGCGGCGCCTCGAAGGGCATAGGTCGTGCCTGTGCCCTGATGCTCGCTCGCGCGGGTGCGCGGGTAATCGCCTGCGCGCGCTCTCAGCGTAATCTCGACTCATTGATTTCTGAGATGCACGGGCAAGGACATGAGGCAATGATTCTTGATCTCGAGGATATCGATGCTGTAAGGCAGGCAGTCTCCTCGATGGGAGTCGTGCAAATCGTGGTTAACAACTCCGGGGGCCCTCCTGGGGGATCTCTGCTTGAGAATACTCTCGAGGACTTCGAGGGGCCGTTTCTCAGGCATCTCCATGCTGCTCACACCATAGTACAGATGCTCTCTCCGAGAATGAGGGAGGCGGGTAGCGGCAGGATAGTCAACATCATCTCGACCTCAGTTCGCGAACCCATAGACAATATCGGACTGTCAAATACTCTGAGAGGAGCCATGGCGTCCTGGTCCAAGTCTCTATCTCGTGAACTGGACCCGTGTATAACCATCAACAACATACTCCCAGGATTCACCGATACTGACAGACTCGGCTCGTTGGCATCATCAATCTCGGAGAGAACTGGTAATTCAGTCGAGGACATCACAGAGGGATGGCTTGGCGGAGTTCCAATACAGCGATTGGTCAATCCCCTAGAGACTGCTGTTGCAGTCACCTTCCTATGCCTACCTTCTAGCGGTGCTATTCGTGGAGTAAGTCTAGCTGTTGACGGCGGCAGGATGAGGTCAATCTGATTGGTGATGCGCTTGCGCTTCGATGTCTTTTTCTCGATTTCCCAGACACCCGACACCAGTGGTCGGACACCTAGTGAGAGCGAGATGTTCTCCAACTTCTTCAATCAAGTCGAGTTGGCTGATGAGCTGGGCTTCGGAGTAGGTTGGGTGGCTCAAGCGCACCTCTCGACGGAAGTCCAGAAGCGTAACTCCAAGCCGGTAGTTCCGCACTATCCAGGGGAGGTCGGGCTGTGCACCGACTTCTTCCAAGTCGCCAAAGAGATGTTTGCACGGACAAGTCATATGGATGTGGGCAGTGCTGTAATGTCGATTCTAGCCTCCGGTGGGCCGATAGCACAAGCTGAGAGAGTTGGTTCGTTCCTCGCACTGCATGGATTGGATCCAGAAGAGGTGCGCAGGCTGCATATCGGATTTTCCGCTGGACGTTTTGAATTCATGGCACGACCATATGGAATCGTGCCACGCGATGCAGTAGAGGAAGCTGCATGGCCCGCCCTGCGGGGTCAGATATTCGCCGAGGCCTCAGAGATATTCCTCCGTCTACTCAAGGGTGAAGTAGTTTCGAGTGACATGATTCTTCCTACAGTTCTGAATAGAGATAGTTTCCGTTCCGACGAGGATTGGGAAAGAGTTCAGGGGGCTGCAATATCGGAGCGAGGCCTGGGTTCAGCTCCTGACTCAATAGAGTTCGATTGTAGATATGAGTTTGAGGAGATTAAGACAATTCCTCAGCATTGGCGTAGAGAGCTTCTCAACCTCGTCCTAGGGAGTCATGATCCCGCCCTGCAGGTTGAGGTGAACAAGCATTTACCTGTACAGGTTTTCAACCTGAGCATAACTCCTCCTCACATAATAGAGCAGACACATCAAAGGATGTTCGAGAGCTACCATCCTGACGGTGGAGCTTGGCACCGAAGCATGATGCCGAGAACCATCATGGTGTTCGTAAACGACGAGGAGGGGCTCACTCCTGAACAGCAGGATGAGGCTGCAATGCAAGAGGCAAGGTCGGCCTTGGAGACATACTGGAAGGCTCTTGAGGGGACGATAGACCCCTCAAAGATAGAGCGAGCAACCGACAATGCAGTGATTGGAAATGTACGGACAGTTAGCCGACAAATTTCCGAGAGATTCAATTCGGAGGATCGTCTGATGTGCTGGTTCGACTTCTTTAACCACGATAGTGAGAGAGTGATGAGAAACATGACGGCATTCATGACTAAGGTCGCACCGCGGGTGAACGGGGGCGACTGAGATGAGCGAGGATGGTAACGACAGGCCCTCCAGCGTGGCTCCGGGCAGACCCGGTTCGGCAATCTACCCAACCAATCCACTTGGTGAGCAGTACGACGGGATAGCTACTGGTCGCGATGTAGAGTGGGAACCTCTAGTTGATTTTCGTAGAATGGATGTCAGCGAGAACACCATACATGGTGCGATTGCTTGGGCCCATGGGACCGAGATAATCCACTCCTTCGGCGGTAATGTTCTTGTCTATGGACGATCGATGATGAAGCCACTGATGATGAAGACATTTAGGGAGGCTCTTGAAGAAGAGCAGCTTAGTAGCGAGCAGTTGGCCATATCTTGTTCATCTCATAATGGAGATACCGAACATGTCGCAGCAGCCCAATCGCTTCTCTCGGAGTCAGAGTGGGGACTGATGCAGTGTCCACTGGATGTTCCACTGATTCAGTTTGGCCGTCAAGTCAGACGCCCTCGCAGATGGTTTCACACCTGCTCAGGAGAACACGCTGCGATGCTCAAAGCCCTTCGCAGAATGGGAATCAATCGGGCTGGCTACACCTTGCCCAGTTCTCCTTGGTTCCCGATGTACCTAGATGTTCTCAGGAATATGCTCGGCGATGCGGACTGGGAGCCTCAGAGAGTTGCCAAGGACGGTTGCGGACTCCCCACAGTCTCCAACACTGTCGATGAGTTGGCGGTGCTGTTTGCAGGTCTGGCCCGCGAGAAGGACGATGATTGGATTTGGGGTGCGATGAATGACCACCCGGACCTGATTGGTGGGTTCAATCGCTTAGACTCGACCTGTCTGAAAGCGGGTGAAGGCAAGTTGCTCGCAAAGGAAGGGGCTGATGGTCTGCTCGGGCTCTCAATCATCCACCCGGACTGGCCAGAAGGGCTGGGCATAGTGATCAAGATTGCGCACGGCTGGAACAGCCAGGCTACCTGGTATGTGGCCCGGGCCGTTCTCGGAGTGTTGGGAATCCGCCTTAGGAACCCATATCCTCTGCATAGGCAGAAGGCGTTTATCGTCCCTAGAATCGTTCCTCCAAAGTACCTAGATGATCTAGAGAATGTGGTGACTTGGGATGAATGGGACCCCAATAGAGACAGGTTCTCTATCGACTGGAAGGAGTACTCTGAGGCGATGACTCGCTCTGATCCATTCTCAAATGAGGGAATGGAGGGTTCCTGATGGAACCAGAGAAATGTTGCGAGTCGGGATGTATTCCCTGCGAGCGTGATCCTGATGGCAAGGAACCAATCGATTTGTGCAACTACATCGGAGGAGAGTTCGTCTGCCATTCCGGAAACGAGTGGAAGAATGTGCTTGAGCCGGCAACCGGGCATCGCTTCGCCAGAGTACCTCTGTCCACTCCACACGATGTTGATTCTGCCGTCAAGGCCGCCCGTGCCGCACAGCCTGCTTGGGGGGCTCTGAGTCAGTCCGAGAGGGTTGGTTGGTTGGACCGTATTGCTGATGCCCTCGAAGCCCGCTACGAGGACATTGCCTCCTTGGAGAGTCGTGACACTGGAAAGCCAATCTCACTTGCCAGAGCGGTCGATGCTCACCGATCTGTCGCCAACTTCCGATTCTTCGCAGATCTTCTGCGTGAGCAGGAGCAGGAGATTTTCGAGATGCCCGATGCTACCAACTTCGTGGTTCACAAGCCGGTGGGCATAGGAGCCCTAATCACTCCATGGAACTTACCACTATACTTACTGTCTTGGAAGGTCGCACCCGCGATAGGGATGGGGAATTGTGTGGTCTGTAAACCCAGTGAACTCACACCGATGACAGCGAATCTACTGATGCAGGTAATCGATGATGTCGGACTACCGGCCGGAGTGGTAAACCTAGTTCATGGTGACGGAGTTGGAGCGGGGGCGCCCCTAGTTGCCAACTCGGATATCGATCTAGTCTCCTTTACCGGAGGAACAGACACCGGCGAGAAGGTGGCCGCATCTGCTGCACCCTCATTCAAGAAACTCAGTCTTGAACTAGGAGGAAAAAATGCGAGCATTGTGTTTGCTGACTGTGAAATGGATTCGACGGTGGCCGGAGTGGTGAGAGCTGGCTTCCTCAATCAAGGGCAGGTCTGCCTGTGCGGCTCTCGCGTTCTGGTTGAGGACTCGATCTATGACGAGTTCAGAGACCGTTTCGTCGATGCTGTCGAAGTCATGCGGGTCGGAGATCCATCGGACGAAGATACTGATCTCGGGGCTCTGATTTCCAGTGAGCATATTGAGAAAGTTCGAGGGTACATCGAGCTTGCCAAGGAGGAAGGGGGGTCCCTACTCACAGGAGGATTGCCCTGTGTGCCAACTGGTTTTGAGCATGGCAACTGGATGGCACCAACAGTCATTGAGGGGCTGAGCCCAGACTCACGATGCTCGACTGAGGAGATCTTCGGGCCCGTCGTGACGCTTCATCGGTTCAGCGGAGAGGACGAGGCCGTGGCAATCGCTAACAACACCCGCTACGGACTTGCAGGCAGCGTCTGGACCAGCGATCTCGAGCGGGGCAAGAGAGTCTCTGAGGCATTGGAGACTGGTATGGTTTGGGTCAACACATGGCTGCACAGAGATCTACGAGTGCCGTTTGGTGGAGTCAAGGATAGTGGAATCGGAAGAGAGGGGGGCAGATGGAGTCTGGGCTTCTTCTCTGAGGCCATGAATGTGTGTGTCAAACACGATTGACTCAGCAACAGTCAAAGTCCGCTCTAGGCCGAGCGGAGACAATATGCCACCTGCAGGCATCGTGGGACTTGGGGCTTATGTCCCCCCCAATGTGATGACCAATCATGACTGGGCTGAGATAGTCGAAACCAGTGACGAGTGGATTACCACGAAGACGGGGATTAAGGAGCGTAGAATCGCTGCAGAAGATGTTTGCACCAGTGACCTCGCTGTGATGGCCTGCAAGCAGGCCATGGATGATGCTGGTATCTCTCCTGAGGATGTTGACATGCTAATCCTCGCCACCTCTTCGCCCGATGTTCCTCTCTCTTCTACAGCAGGTATCGCGCAACACAAGTTGGGCTGCACCAATGCTGCCGCCTTCGATGTGAATGCGGTGTGCGCCGGCTGGGTGCACGCCCTCGACATAGGGGCGCGCTTCGTCGGCACCCCAGGATACGACAATGTGCTGGTCGTGGGTGCCGAGGTCTACAGCCGTATTCTCAACTGGGAGGATCGTACCACATGCGTCCTCTTCGGCGACGGCGCCGGGGCAGCCGTCCTTCAGCAAGTAGGCGAGGGCAGGGGCCTACTAGGCAGTTGGATGATGTCCGACGGCGCCGGCGCTGGTGTCATCGAGATTCCGGCGGGTGGGGTCAGGAAGCCAATTCCATCCCCGGGATTCGAGGACGGCGACCAGTACTTCCACATGGATGGACCAGCGGTATGGGACTTCGCAACCGAAGCCTTTCCGCAAGCGGTCAGGGCTGTTCTCGACAGAACTGATAACTCGCTGGAAGATGTTTCGATGATTATCCCTCATCAGGCCAACATCAACATCATCAAGACTGGGATGGAAAAGCTTGGCCTGCCGATGACAAAGACATTTACCAATCTACACAAGTATGGCAACACCGCTGGAGCCAGTGTGCCAATCGCCATGCGCGAGGCGATGGATGAGGGACTGATTGGAGAAGGTGACTTGGTAATCACCGCCGCCTTCGGTGGTGGCTTGGCATGGGGTGCTAACGCATTCATTCTGTGAGCATCTACTCAAGGGGAACCCAAGTCCCAGAAGCGACATCGAAGGTCAGGATGCTACCGTCTGGATTCTGTGCATACACAGTCCCGGTGTCGTCAATCCAGACGAGTTGTCCTTGCTCATTCAACTTGGCATCAGGAGGGGGGTTGGGCCTCTGAAGATCCGACTCTAGTTCATCTAGGAATTGGCTAGTGTCCATCTCCTGCTCGATTATTGGTGCAGGTTCTATTACAGCCTCTGATTGCACTTCGGGTTGATTAGACAAAACTCCACTCTGGTTCTGTTCCGGGGCATATATGCTCTCGGAATCTCCCTTNCGGCGCATGACCATCCATCCACCGAGTCCAACGACCAACATACCAACGACTAGTGCAATAACTAGTCCATACTTGGCAATAAGATCCTCCTCCAAGTATCTCGAAGCATCGTTGGGGAATGCGTCTGCGTTGTCTCCATAACCATCTCCATCTGAGTCAGCCCACTCAGTTGGATCCTTGGGGAAGGTGTCGACTCCGTCATTGAATCCATCGTCGTCGGTATCGGAGTCCTTTGGATCAGTGCCCGCTGCTTCTTCCTCAGTGTCAGATAGTGCGTCGTTATCGTCGTCGGTATCGGCATTGTCTCCAATGCCATCCATGTCGCTGTCCGACCATTCAGACGGATTGAGAGGTAGGGCGTCGTTATCATCAGGGAAGCCATCGTTGTCGTCGTCGGCGTCTTCCTCGACATCCTTACATCCATCTCCGTCGAAGTCAGAGCCTACACTGCTAGACCATCCCATCAACCCGAGGGGGCACATGTCCATGCCATCATTGACTCCATCGCCATCGTCGTCGGGGTCGCTGGCGTCTTGTATTCTGTCGCCATCGGAATCAAGGTAGCAGTCATCGCTAGATATAGCCCCTTGCTGAAGGGTGATGTAGTTCTCGGGGCATTCCTCTGAACCGGTACTAGCAGTACCGCTGACATAGGTATCTAGTGGAGCTGGGGTCTGTTCGGACTGCCCCTCGCTAGATACGAAGTATCCGGGGCTCGCATCGATGCAAGACAGTTGGCCGGGAGATTCTTGGTAGGTACCCGGGAGGCAGGGTGTCTGGGCTGAACTGGCTTGTTTGTCAACGAAATGCCCCGGGTCAGCAGTCATGCAGTTTGCCGCGCTGCCTGAAGCCTGAGATGGATTGTAGGTACCGGCGGGACAGGCTGACTGCGAGGTCGCGGCCATTGAAGACACGAAGTATCCTGGGTCCGCATCCAAGCAAGTTGACTGAGCTGAGTTAGGTTGGTAAGTCCCAAAAGAGCATTCGAGTTGCTCGGGCGTTCCCCATTCACTCGAATAATGTCCGGAATCTACATCCATGCAGTCCTCGCGGTCGTCTGAACCGATTTCGGGGTTGTATGTGGTAGGTGGGCATTGCTTCTGAGTGGAAGCAGCGATGCTATCCACATAGTGACCTGGTTCGGCTAGTGTGCAAGATGAGGAGCCAGAGTACTGCTGGAAGGATCCAAACTGGCATTCCGACTGAGTTTGGTAGTTCGCTCCCGGGACATAGTGGCCCGGGTCAGCCAGTATGCACGAAGACTGGCCTATACTGGGTTGGTAGGTTCCTTCTACACACGGAATCTGGTCTGCAGCACCGGCCATGGGAACATAACTGCCTGCATCCGCAGGTAGGCAATCCGAGGCTGACAGTGAGCCAGTCTGGGAATTGTAGGTGCCGATGGAGCAAGCAGTCTGATATGTCGAGGCAGGGGCGCCCACATAATGCCCGGGAGATGCTTGAGTGCAAGATGGTTGAGAGGTGTTTGCAGTGTAAGTCCCTGGAGTACATGGAGTCTGCGAATCTGCACCTGATGAGGAGACAAAATAACCAGCATCAGCTTCCAGACAAGAGGTCTGTCCGGATGCTGGCTGGTAGTGTCCTGGAGTACAAGGAGTCTGATATGAAGATCCAGGATCAGGAACTGAGTTGCCTGGGTCGGCGCCCAAGCAGTCGTCAGCTGTGGATGAGCCTAGGGACGGGTTGTAAGTTCCGGAGGGGCAAGGAGTGGGGGAAATTGCCGCGCTAGTATCGGTGTAGTGACCCGAGGGGGACTGAATACATGAGGAGGCTCCTGAATTTGGCTGGAATGTTCCCGGGTCGCATGCTGTCTGGTTGGCTGAGCCAGTATTAGGAACATGGTAGCCAGGATCGGCTAGGTTGCATCTGTCCTGCATGTAAAGAGGTTGGAAAGAACCGATATCGCATGGAGTCTGTGAGGTCGAGGCGATGGTGTTCACATAATGCCCGGGAGAGGTTCCGATGCAGGATGACTGGCCAGTACTGGGTTGATAGGTACCAATCGAACAAGCGGTCTGATTGATTGCGGCAGTGCTGGGAACATGATACCCAGCCGAGGCGTCTATGCACGATGATTGTCCGGTGCTCGGCTGGTATGTACCGTAGTAACATTCGGTTTGTGAAGCGGATCCAATCACATTGACATAGTGCCCCGCGTCAGAATCAAGACATGTTGTCTGAGCCATATTAGGCTGATATGTACCTACAGAACAAGCGTCTTGGCTGGTCGCACCTGTGCTGTTGACATAGTGGCCGGGTGAGGCGGGTGTCTGGTCAACTGCTGCATAGATGTCGACATAGTTTCCAAGAGTGGCCTGAATGCATGATGTTTGGCCGGGAGCAGACTGGAAACTCCCGGGAGTACACGGAGACTGAACTGTCGCTCCGGATGTGTCAACATAGTGGCCCGGAGATGCATCGAGACAGGACGACTGGCCGGTGCTGGGCTGGTATGTTCCAGGGGTGCATTGGTACTGGGAAACACCAATCTCTACTTCGATGCTCAAGTTAGGATCTCCGACTATGGTGCCATCAAGAGTTGAAAACATCCAAACTTGTAACTGGTATTGTCCTGTGCCGTTCCAAGGAGATACTAGGATGTACAGTTTGGAGTCAGAAGAGAAGTTGGTGTTATTGGTCGATGTCTCATCATACGCAGTTGTATAACTCGAGTTTAGCAGATTCAAATTCTCGTCGTATATTGCTAGATCAAAGTCTGCACCAGATGGAGAAGTCAGTCCGATACTGGCTCCGGAATCCCTAGGGACATTCATGATGAACAAATCCTGTACATCTCCGTTGGAGTGAATGGTACCGTTGTACAGAGCACTGTTGGCAGAGATGTTGAATGCTGACGAGTTGTAGGAGCCTGCATCGCCGAAGTTTAGGTTAGAGTAATTTCCAGCCGCGCTGTTAACACATGATGTCTGACCAACCTGATTTTGGTACATTCCTGATGAACAAAGGCTCTGAGATGTCGCTTGGTGGCCTGAAACATAGTTTCCTGCCGAGGATTCGTAGCACAGATCGTAACCGTAACTCGGTTGATATGTCCCGGGAATGCAGGAGCGGTGATACAAGTCTCCTGAGATCGCATAGTTCCCCGGCTCTGCGGGTGAGCAAGAAAGTCTTCCCCAGTAGCCAGGATCACAGTCCATCCATCTTGTTGGATTACTTGGATAGGGGTCATCTGTTCCAGACACTCCATCGCCGTCATCATCGCCGGCCATGTGAGTATCAAGGATGTTGACTATCCCATCTCCGTCCATGTCCTGGTCCGAATAGGCTATCTCGGGACCACTGGTGAAGTTCATCGTATGAGGTGTTAGCAGATCGTCAGTGGTACCATCAAACTCTCCCGACTGTCTTCCCCAGCACTGCAAAGAATAGTCATCAAGAATGGCGCAGGTAGAGTCTGTACCTGCTGATATCGCAATAGCTGTACTACCTGAACCCAGACTGGTGAAAACTGGGGTGTTACTATTCTGCCCCGTACAGCCGCTGGATGCGATAACTGAGCTGCAAGTACCATCTCCCCATTGACCGTAGGTATTGACTCCCCAGCAGTTTATCGATCCGTTATCGAGGATAGCACACATGTGGGATGAGATCCCATCGATTGCCTCTGCGGTCCTGCCTGCAGGGAGGTCTATCTGGGCTGATCCATTGGTTACTACTCCATTCAACGATGAGACAGTGTAGGTCTGACCCCAGCAGTATATCGAACCGTTCTCGAACAGAGCGCAGACGCTGTATCCCGGGGTCGAGATTGCGACGGCTCTCATGCCAGTCGAGTGATTGACCTCGACAGGAGTGTTCCTATCGCTTGTAGTGCCGTCGCCGAGGTTTCCATACCCATTGAAGCCCCAGCACTTCACCGCACCAGAATTCGTAATCGCGCAAGTGAAATCCGTTCCTGATGAGATGGCAGAAGCCGTTGTGTTGATTCCCAGATTAACGCTGACTGGGGAATTTCTATTGATATTAGATCCGTCGCCCAATTGGCCAAGGTTGTTCCTGCCCCAACAGTTGACTGAGCCATCTGTCAGAATAGCGCAGTTGTGGTTGTTGCCGTCAGATATCGCTGCTGGGTAGTTGCTTCCGAAATCAACAGTCCCGTTGGATTGAGAGAATGACCCGAGTCCCAGTTGCCCGTAGTTGTTAGGCCCAGTGCATCTGAGGGTGTAGTTGTCGAGTATGGCGCAGTCCCCAGCCAGAGATACGACATCGTCGCTGGTGTATACCGACTGCCCGCCGCCTGTGCCGGTTGAGAAGGTCACTCTGGTACCATTGTTCAGAACGATAGAGGGTGTTCCAGAGTCTAGTTCAAGCGCCGAGTGAGAGAATACTGAGTCTCTCTGTGAGCCGGGTTGATTGAATGGGAGTGAAGGGGTCGAGGATGTAGCCTCAGATACGGTCCACGAGTCTGTACCCCATGAATCGCCCGAGGATCCTCCATTACCATTAGCGAAATTGATTGCCAACAGGAAGGTGACATCACCCGAGCCGCTAGAAGGTGCGGTCCAGTCTACCGCCCAGGTCCTAGAGTTGGAATTAGAGTGAGTGGCCTCTCCGCTCACAATTTGGGCATTGCTGCCGGGATTGGAGAAAGTGCCTGAAGAAGAGTCGAGGTTGAAACCGCCATTAGTTCCTGAGACTCCTCCTGAGCCTGCGATAGTTAGCGAGTAAACAGTTCCTGGAGTATATCCCGAACTTGGAATGCCTGTGGTTAGAATAGGTGTCACAGTGTTTGCGCCGCCATGGCAGGATCCTCCTCCACAGCCGGTGCTGGATGAGCCTGTCTTGCCGGTGCTGTATGCGAAGGCCCCCTCGGGGACTGCTAGTACCATAACCATCAGTATCAGTATCGCAATTCCTCTCTGTCCGGTCTTATCCATTTGACTCACTCACTACAACATAGGGCAAAGACGTTGGTCGGACCTGTCCGACTGCGGTCAATTAGCAGATGAGCGGTTATCTCGGCAATATGACTATTCCTGCCCCTCGTATGCTGGTGCATCACTAGTCATTACCTTGTCCAATAACTCGGTAGTTCGAGTTGTGTCGCAGCAAATGCATCTTCAGCTGAGTCAAAGCGCCCATCTGCCTCACGCGCGCGGGCGGATACCAAACGCCATGCGCCTTTGCTGCCGATTCCTGGGATCGACTGTAACTGATGCTGTGTTGCAGTATTCACATCTAGGCCGAGTTCGACGCCTGTTATACTGCGCTTACCATGGCCTGTCACCATGATGTCCGAGGAGGTCTCTAGAGGGATTTTGTACTGGGCTCCGACTAGTATGGGATAAGCCCCAATTTGCCTGCCAAAGGTCACGCCCGGCTTTCCTCGAATGGCCTCATCTCGATAGTTCGGGTCGAGAACCTGCTCAGGTCTGCGAATGCGGTCATCTTGAGACTCCCACCATACATCCCTGAGAATGGTTCCAGTAGGCAGCATCTCCTCCAAGAGAGGTTGATCAATCTCATCTCTGACCTCGCGCTTAAATTTCCTGAATATCTTTTCGGGAATCTGTTGGAATCCCTGACCTTCGACCTGCCTAATGTTGATTCTCCTCAGCCACAAACGCTCGGATCTGAGGGCCCTCAGAAGATTGAGGTTCATCTGATAGCTGGCTTCAGTCTCGCCGTTTAGGCCAGCAATGAAATTGAGGCCTGGGAGCAGTTTCGGGAGCCCTCTCTCACCTCTCGACCTGCCATACTCGTTGATGTGTCTGATAGCTGTCTTGAGTTGTTCAGGGTCGCAGTTCAGCCAATTCTGCTCATGCACTTCCGGGTCTGCTGACTCAAGTCCAAATGAGAGCACTGCGCCGTCAGATAGGGTGTCCACGAGTGTTCTAGTTATCTCTGTGGATGGCTCGATACTCTCTGCCACGATTGAGGGATTTGCATTATCTACATGCAGAATCTCAAGTCTGTCATCGTCTCGAGCTCCATGGAGGACTCTGGCAATCGGATCTGGATTGGGAATCGGATACTCAAGTTCCTCGACACCTTCTGCCTTGTAGGTGTAGATGTCCGTGGCGCCTCCTATTCTGATATGCCTAACTCCTGAGTCTAAGGCGGCTGCAATCTCTCTCAGCACATCATCCTCAGTTCGCCATAGAGGTAGTCCCTTCTTCGGCTCGATACAGAAGCGACAGCCGCGCTTGAAGCGGACGCATCCTTGGTACAACTCGATCTCATAAGTCAGTGGCCCGGGGTCGCCATCCTGCTTCCTCAGGTCCGGGTGGTCACTTACTGCCTTAGAAGAGGCTCCTGAAAGTGCCCATCTCGACCATTGCTCAGGAGTTCTCTTCCGATGCTCCCAATGTCCTGATGAGATAAAGTGGTCAAGAGTGGCATCTGTGTCTTGGACCGCGCAGAATAGATTGGAACGCAGAGGAGTCCAGCCATCATACCTCCAGTGTCGAACTGCCCACCCTCCGCAGAGTACTGGAGAGGGCGAGGGGAGGATAGAAAGCACCTCGTCGAGTTCCTTACGACTGATTGGAGTTCCTCTGATGTACTTTCCAGGTACCACCGCTCCGGCCAGGATTACTGCGCCGTCCAAACCGGACAAGTCAGAGCGCAAAGATGCTCTGCTTTGCGCATCGGAGAGGCGCTCCTTGTGGTGCATCCTCCACTCGTCGATGGTCATGTAGGTATATGGTAGTCCGCGTGACTCTAGGACGCCACAGATGTATCGGATATGGAAACCTAGGTAGTTAGGGACTCCGAAGGCGGCGGGCTCGTCCTCATATCCATCTAGGACAAGCCAGCCTTCCAATTGTTCCACACCCGTACGTGTGGCCGCTCGGTATTCACGGCTTCGCTAGTTTCGGCGCGGCCGGCGGCGGCTATCACGGCCGCCACTTGGCTTAGATTCCTGAACCGTAATCTTGCGAGAGCGGATTTCACTGCCATTGAGATCCTTGATTGCCGACATGCCTTCTTTCTTGTTAGAGAATGTGACGAAGGCGAATCCTCTTGAGCGCCCGGTCTCTCTGTCTGTTGCGATATGAACTTCCTTGAGTTCTCCGTGCGCAGAGAAAATCTCTCTGAGTTCGTCCTCACTCGCATCATATGAAACTCCACCTATGAACAACTTGAGTCCCATCGTCTCCTCCGCCTGAGACCTAGCGGCGACTAGAGTTTCTCTTTCCTTGGACAGTTCCTCCTTGCTTGCCTTACCATCCTTGACTTTGTCCATGCAGTCTCTGCATCTAATCGGCTTTCCAGGAGTTGGTTTGAACGGAACCTTAGTCTTGGTCCCACAAAGAGTGCAGGTGGCCGGATGCATTTCTCGCCTAGGCCCACCTCCTCTGCCGCCTCCAGATTGGGCGGCACGCTGGCGGCGGATTGACTCAGGAATCTCATGAGACATTCCTCTGCGATGATCAGCGACCGGAGAGAGGTATGGGCGGGCTCCGTCGTGCCCTAGCATCGCCTCGGCCTCGGAAGACCAGCGGGCGCCGGGGCGGTTGAGTGATTGAATGTCGTCACCCATTATATGGCCATGTCCAAAACCGTTCGACAGCACTCTGTATCCAGTGTAGTCGCATCGGGAGCATTTGACATTGAAATCAGGAGTCTCGCTGCTGGTTTCGAGGTCAAGACCACATTGTGGGCAAATTGCGTGTAGGACTCCCAGTTCGGGGTCGTCGCGAGTGGTGGCCTTCATCATAGGATCGAGTTCTGTAATCCGGGCACGTACGATGTCCCTCTTCCTCATGGCATCGCCAGCAGATGGTAGGAAACGATCGACAAAATTGGTGACATAGATGTCAGCAAAGAGTTCCTCGGCTGGGACATCTCTGTGGCCCCCTTCCTTGTCCTCTATGTGCAAAACCCTGACCTCAGCGGTCTTTGGATTAATTCGATTGACCTCAGCGATAATCACATCACCAATTCTAGGTGAGTTGACAGATGGTCGTGAAGCGTTGACGGAGATTGTACCTTCACTTTGAATGAGAGTTCCGGTCACAACTGCAACTGATCCAGCTGAGTCAGTGTGAATCCCATGTCCGGCCTCAGTACCCTCAGGAATAGAGACGGTTGAACCGGGTGTTACGAAGTCCCCTGCTCCAGCAGTCATCGGCCCGCCGACCGGACAACCCCCTATGAACGGTCCGGCCGAGTTGAGCCGTAGGCTCAGGGAGGTACAAGGCGCCAGAATGCAGCTCTGGTCTTGCCCCTCTGCCGGCTGTGGTGTGAATACGCTGCTGGCAGCGCGAAGTCAGCCTCACCATATCTCTCGACCGTCCAACCAGCATCCTCGAACAGAGGTCGGATATGGGTGGCTTCGGCGCTGTGCATGAGATGTGAGGGTACTCTAGAAGATAATATGGCCTCGAGGAAGGGGCGATCTGCTCCGAGGGTCTGCCTACCCCAAGGTGGATTGCTAATTACCACATCAGCAGAACTTAGGTCAATTGGATTCGAGCCGAGTTTAGTCTGGATTAGTTCAATCGAGTCAGAGAATCCCATTGACTTGGCGTTAGATTTCACGGTGTCGCATCCTGCTTCGTCGACCTCAACAAGTATAGCCCGTCCAGCCCCCATAACCAGAGCCCCCAGCCCGAGAACTCCGTTACCTGCTCCGAGATCGGCGGCAGTGCACCCTTCGGTGAGATCACCGAAAACGGCGATGTCCATCAACCAGCGGGCTGCGAGGTTACCATTAGTGATGTACTGCTCTAGCTCTACTGACTGAGATTGAAGTTGCTCAAGTCCGGACAGCATCATCGCCAATCTCCTGACTCTCATGCTTACCGAAAGTCCGCTCCGCATAAGAACCAATTCAGAGGATTGGGCTTACTGGAATTTCTCATAGTTCAAATACTCCCGATTCCGATTGGACTACATGGAGGACACCGAGTTGATTGTAATTGGTATCCTCGGACTCGCTCTAATTTTTGCACTCTGGCAATTGATGGGAAAAAATGACTCGGATGGAGGTGCAGAACTTCGAAGGGAAATTCGAGAAATGGGTTCTGAACAAATGAATACCTTACAGGCCTTAGGGAAATCTCAGCAGGAGCACTTGGCTACTGTTTCGAAGAATATAGAGGATCTAAAGGAAGGGAATGAGAAGAAACTCGATCAGATGCGAGAGACCGTAGATGAGAAGTTGCAAACAACTCTGGAGAAGCGAATCGGTGAGTCGTTCAAACTCGTCAGCGAACGACTTGAGGCAGTTCAACGTGGCTTGGGTGAAATGCAGGCTCTTGCGACCGATACAGCCGACTTGAAGAAAGTCTTAGCGAATGTTTCTACACGTGGGGCAATGGGCGAAATTCAAGCCGAGCAGATACTGCAGAGCATACTCTCTCCCAATCAATATGGGAGGAATGTGAAAACACATCCTGCCTGTAAGGGACAAGTTGAGTTCGCCATCAAACTTCCAGGTTCTGACGGAGATATAGACAATCCAGTCTGGCTACCGATTGACTGCAAGTTCCCTAAGGAGGATTACGAGCGGTTGCTCGATGCATATGATGGAGGAGATAAGAAGCTCATTGAGAAGGCGTATTCTACGTTTGAATCCAATGTCTCCAACAAGGCGAAGACAATCAGAAAGGAGTATGTTTCTGCACCACACACTACTGACTTCGCCGTGATGTTCCTCCCCACAGAGGGACTCTATGCTGATGTAGTTAGGAGGCCGGGGCTGTTTGAGAAACTTCAACGAGATTACCAAATTGTTGTCACAGGTCCTTCCACACTAGCTGCTTTTGTGAACAGTCTCCAAATGGGTTTCCGAACGTTAGCACTGGAGGCTACCGCAAGTGAGGTCTGGAATGTTCTTGGAGGGG
>NZWD01000041.1 GCA_002698225.1 Methanobacteriota archaeon
ATTACCCTGAGAAATCAGAAGCAAAGAAATGATGAGAGAAGCGACGGCTGCTGCGAAAACAGTCCTTCTGCTAGAGTGCATTTGCCGGCCAAAGCGAGACAGTGCGGACTCGGCCATGTCCCTTCGCGCGAAGTCGAGGATTTAAGCGGGCGTTTTGCGCTTCTTCCGCGGTCCAACACATCTACTCACAAATCGGCAGTGCGTGTTAACGCGCCGGGACTATCTTTTTCTCCGGGTTTGCCTGTGGTGTGTTGTGTCTTGGTCTAAATTTCTGATGCGTGAGGCCGTGCGTCAAGCCAAAAGATCCTCTAGGGATTATGTGGACGAAGCTGGGCATGAAAAATATAGGAAGGCGAAACTGGCTTCTCAGGACGCAAGTAAATCGACTAAGGATGCGGGGCTCTCTACTGAGGAGTCTGCCAAGTTGGTTGAGGAGGCTCGTGATTCTGCTCTCTCTGAGGGACAAAAGGAGGTTGTTAGAAGGCAGCGTAATATTGTATTTCTGATTATTTTCGTAATCATTATTTTGATGGTTACCGTGGATCCGGCAGTACCCAATATCTGCTACTACGACGATGCGGGGGAATATGTCTGTCAACCGTAAATCTTGAGTCTGAGATATTTACTCTTCCCACCAATTCTTGAGTGGTTTTGTCACCACTTCTCCCGACTTAGTGGCTTGTTCAACAATCCTGTTTTCAAGTTTTGATTGTGTTTCTGAGTGATCTCTAGCCGCAGGTGTTCCACGGAATAACAGGTATAGCCCCCAGAACAACCCCTGTACTGCAATACCTGTCAACATGAGGGCTGGTATGAAGAGAGCCCAGTACCAACCCTCTGGCTCCATGCCGATTCCGAACATTCCCCCCCACCACAAGTAGACTCCGGGGCCTACGAATGTCAACCAGAACCAGATTAGGCCGAAGTGTGTCAGATGTATGCCACCAATCTGCTCGGCCGCCCTCGCCTCGTTCGGCTTGCCCCAGATAGACCATGTGAAGAGTAGAGTAGAGTAGCACCATGGGTAGAGGGCGAATCCTGACAGCAAGATGGTGGGGAACCCCATCCCCCAATTGATGGGCCCTCCATGGTGATTACCGTCGTAGAGGGTTATCTCCCATAGACCTGGGACAGCCCAGGTGACGGCGCCGGCTACACAAGGGAATCCTATGACCATCGCGAAGCAAGCGGCCTTGAACAGCCCGGAGTCAAACTTTTTTTCTACAGTGATCTTGACTTCTTTGCCCATCGAACCCGAGCGTTTTGCGTCCTTGTTGTAGGTAGACACGACATCGCGTAGAGGTATAAGGATAAGGCGCTATCCTACAGTCTAGAAGCAGCGTATTCAACTGCATTGTGGAAAATTGTCATGCCCTCTCCTTCACCGTGCTTTTCGTCCTCGCGTGACCATGTGGCCCCTAACCAAGTGGAGTGGTTGGCCTCAGGGTGCGGCATCAGACCGAACACAAGACCGGAGGGGTCGCATACTCCAGCGATGTTTCGCCAGCTCTGGTTTGGCGAGACCGGGTATGGTAGAACTTCGTCACTGGCACTGGGGAAGACGGAGTCTGGTTCGACATAGCGAGCCACCAGTTGGCCTGATTGAGACCACTCATCGAGGAGGTTTGGGTCGTCGGTGACGAACTTACCCTCGCCATGGCGCACGGGTACTCGCATGCGGGTGATTCCTTTGGTCCAGATACAGGGACTATCCTGGTCGAACTCTAGCGTAGCCCAGCGATTCTCATACTGACCACTGTCGTTGAGTGCTAGAGAGGCGGTTTGGGTGAGGCTGACCTCTGAATCACCAGGTAGAAGACCCATTTTCACTAGAACCTGAAAGCCGTTGCAGATTCCGATTACCGGCTTACCCGCTTTCACGAATTCCCTAACTTGCTCCCTCAATCCGAATCGGAGACGATTACCCATTAGGCGTCCGCTGCCCAAGTGATCGCCGAAGGAGAAGCCCCCGGGAACAGCCAAGATGTCGAAGTCTGCAAGAGTTGTCTCTCCACTTACGAAACGGTTGACATGGACTCTCTCAGAAGAAGCCCCTGCCATCTCAAAAACCGCCATGGTCTCGAGTTCGCAGTTGATTCCGAATCCGGACAGAACGGCAACTCTAGGCTTGGCACTCATTGTGAGCCACCCCCCAGAGAGCCTTGCCATGATTGTTTCAACTCTGACACCGATGCGCTCAAAATTTGTGAGGTCTCATTTGAGATAGAGATGATGTCGTCTTTACCTACCGAACCTAGTCTGTGGCAGGCGTGTCCTTCCATAGCAGAAGAAAATGCTTCAGAGTTCTCCGGTTGTATGCTGACTAGGATGCGCCCTAGACTCTCGCTGAATAGAGCTCCAATTGAGTTCAATTCAGAGTCATTGGCTCCGAGTTGTGAAACATCTACGGTGGCGCCTGTACCAGAACCGAAGCAGCATTCTGCAAGTGCGACTGCAAGGCCACCATCACTACAGTCGTGGGCACTGGCCACCAACCCTTGCGACATTGCTTCGGTCAAAGCCCTGTACATTGCAAGGTTACGATCTGCATCAATTGTGGGCACCCTCCCACCAATACCTCCTGAACACTCATCTCGGAACATGTATGCGAGTTCACTAGCACCGAGTTCCTGATGAGTTTCACCAAGCAGAAAGATATGGTCGTCAATGTGTTTGAAGTCGCTTGAGACAGCTTTACGGACATCGTTGTGATTACCAATCAAGCTGAACAGAAGAGTTGGTGGGACACTAATCTTCTCTCCATGCATCGTCACATCATTTTTCATCGAGTCTTTGCCGCTTATGCAAGGTAGGCGGTAAGCCCTGCAGACATCGTCAATGGCGCGGTTCGCGCGAACGAGTTGGGCGAGCTTGTAACGTCCATCAGGAGTCTTCTCCGAAACTACAGGATCGGGCCAGCAGAAGTTATCTAGGCCAGCTATCATATCAAGGTCGACACCGACGCAAACCGCGTTACGTAGAGCCTCGTCGACGCATGCAGCGGCCATCGAATAGGCATCGATGTCTGAATATCTCGGAGCAATCCCGTTCGATATTACAGCACCTTGTGTGCCACCATGGATGGGTGCGATCACTGCTGCATCTCCGGGAGCATCGTGGTCAACACCACAGAACGGTTTGATTACGGTCTGAGCGATGACCTCGTGGTCGTAAGAGCGAACCCAGAATTCTTTACTGGCGATATTTGGTCTGGCCAACAACCGACTCAGGATGTCTCCCATCCCCTCTGCATCTGTCTCTGGTGGTACCATCTGCTGGTGAACGGGGGGTTCCCATTCTGATTCTAAGTCCAACTGAGGACAACCATCGTGCAGGAACGAGATTGGAAGATGGGCCACTGGAGTATTGGCGTGTCGAACGACGAAAGCCCCTGAATTAGTGAAGATGCCAATGTTTGTCGCTTCGACCTCATGAAGAACAGCGAGCCTTTCGAACTCAGCGCAGTCAGAAGGACGGATTCCCACAGTCATGCGCTCCTGGGACTCCGAAACGAGAATTTCCCACGGCGAAAGACCGGCTTGTTTCAGAGGAACTACAGAGAGATCTATTTCCGCTCCGTCAGTTAACTCAGCCATCTCTCCGACGCTGCTGGAAAGGCCTCCTGCGCCGTTATCGGTGATGACTTGAATCAATCCAGCATCTCTAGCCTCGATGATCATATCGATCATCTTCTTCTGGGTGATAGGGTCACCAATTTGAACTGCTGAAGAGGGGCTCTCTTCGGTCAATTCAAGACTTGAGAAAGTCGCTCCATGAATTCCATCACTACCAACTCGGCCACCAACCATGTAGATCACATCGCCCGCCTCGGGGGTCTTGTCGTGNCTCTCGCGGCCGTCGGCCAATACCCTGGGCATGATACCCACAGTCCCACAGTAGACAAGNGGNTTGCCGATGTAGCGCTCATCGAACACCATTGCTCCATTGACTGTAGGGATACCTGANTCNTTACCNCCCGCACGNACGCCCGCATGGACGCCCCGGAAAACTCTGGAAGGGTGGAATAGGCCCGCGGGAATATTGCCGTCAAAATTAGGAGGACCGAAGCAAAACACATCGGTGTTGGCGATTGGTCGGGCCCCCAGTCCTGTGCCGAGAATGTCGCGATTGACTCCGACAATCCCAGTCATCGCTCCACCGAATGGATCCAAGGCGCTCGGGGAGTTGTGCGTCTCCGCCTTCATGCACAAACTCCAGTCATCATTCCAAGCGATTACTCCAGAGTTGTCATGGAATACGCTCAACAACCAATCGACTTCTTTCTGAATGTCTAGAGTTGGCCTCATTATGTGTGTCTTGAATAGCGAATCAATGACTGACTGCTCGCCTGTTTCGAGGTCTTTGTGGGTGATTTTTGCCGCGAATATCTTGTGTGAGCAGTGTTCAGACCAGGTCTGAGCTAAACATTCCAGTTCCGCATCTGTGGGAGCTTCTGGAGGGAGGTTTAGGCTTTCTCTTGCAGACCTAACAGTAGGGTCTCTGTAATGAGATTGGATTGCTTTCATCTCCTCCAGATTGAGCGCGAGAAGCCCCGTCTCGCTGATATTGAGAAGTTCTTCATCACTCACTTCAAGATCGACTATGGCTGGCTCGGCGAAGTCGGCTGGAGGTCTGTCGGGGAAAGGTAAGGACTGCCAATCACCCTGAGCACATTCATCCTTGCTGGCCACCACGCATCTCTCGATCATAGGGTTGTGAAGTGGGGCAGAGAGTTGCTCAGCGCTCGTGTTCTCGGGCAGACCCCAAAACATGTAGGTACGAGTTGTAGCTACTTGTGCTTCTTCCAGAGAGGGGAAGAGGGTTGTCAGGCCGTCTAAGCCGGCCTGCCCGGCATTGTCGGTTACTCCTGGCTTGAAACCGACTTGGACTGTGGCTTCGGGAGGCTCGGGGAATATTTCGTTCGAGTCGAGTAGGTTACCTGAGCAGGTTCCGTGCTCAATGATCGGGTCAGCGAATAAATCGTAGACTGTTTTCTCTAATTCCTCGAGCTGCAAATCGGCCTTGATGAGATAACCCAGAGTCACCTTGACTTGTCCAACATCGATACCGTAATCGGAAGATAGTATTCCTCTAACACCATCTCCTCTCGCGTCGGGAAGACCCTCCATGTCCTTGGTAGTCACCTGAACTGAATGAACAGGGAGCGACCCCATACCGGATGACGGTTGTCGCCCGTCCATGAACAAAGCGGCTTACGCCTCAGGTTGAATCGGTCTGACTTGGGGAAAGCCTTGAGATAGGCGGGGCAGCGGGATGGTTCGATGCAAGCCGCGGATGTATGGGGTAGCAGGTGGTCGAGCACCGCACATCCTCTTTCACATCGATTCATGGAAGCGGCCGTTGAGAAGCAGACTCTGGTCGTGCTGGCCGCGGACTTGGACAATACGGAAGGATTGGTTCAGCTCATCCATCAAGTCGGCCCCCACATAGCCGCCCTCAAGACCCATGTCGACATGGTAGAAGACTACACTACAGAGTCTTGGCAGAAGGTCGTAGAAGCGGCTCATGCACATGGGCTACTTTTGTTCGAAGATCGGAAGTTTGCTGACATCGGTAGGGTCTCACAAACACAAATGGGTGGTATTTACGATATTCGCTCGTGGGCAGATATTGTCACCGCACACAGAGTCTCAGGCCCAGATATTGTCGATGGTATTGCGGCAGGTTGGGACGAAGTGCAGCGAATCGGAGGTATCTTCCTGCTCGCACAGATGTCAAGCAGAGGTAATTTGCTAACAGACAGTTACACCGACGAGACGATTGTCACTGGTGCGGCATCACCGCATGTGATGGGTTACATTGGCAACGGTAGTTCACCCGATGAGATTTCATCTCTGCGAGAGAAAGTCGGCGAGGGCAAGATGATCTGGACACCTGGAGTCAATCTATCTGCTGAAGAGGGTGTCCTCGGACAGAGGTACGGGCACCCCTCAGATGCCATCAAGGCCGGCTCCGATGCGGTAATCGTGGGTTCGGGTATCCACAAGTCAGACAATACTACTGCCGCAGCAAAGGCCTATGCGGATGCAACTTGGTCTGCGTTGAACGAGAGATGAGTTCTCAATAGATAATCAAGGAATATATTCTTCCAGCATTGGAATATATTCGGTCAAATCGACTAACCCACCGTAATGTGCTCCGCCTGCTCCGGCAACAACCAACACCAACAAAAGAAGAATTTTTCTCAGCCATTTTCGCTTTTTCTTCGGCTTCTCTTCGGGCTCTGCCTCCCCCAACTCGCTTCCGGGCATCACCACTGCTTCGGGCATCGGCGGCATCACCGGTGGCATTGGTAGGGGGGGCATCACTGGCTCATCCGCTTCGGGATAGAGTTCATCGAGATCGGCAAGTCCAGGGGCGGGTGGAATTTCCCCCATCATTGACGCCCAATTCTCATCGAACACTGATTGAGTAAGTGGAGTTTCGAGGACTGCTACGGCGCCGGCGGAATATGCTGCATTGCGAGCCGTTGACATGCGCTGTCTGGAGCTTACTATCACAATCCTCGCATCGTAGTCTGTCTCTCTCATCTCTAATGCCGCTAGATGACCGTCCATCGAAGGGATATCGAGAGACAGGAACACCAAGTTGGGGCGGAGATTGACGAACTCGTCCACCGCCTTGTCTCCATCTCCACAGGCCTCGGTCCTCCAGCCCTGATTCTTCAGAATGCTGCGAAGGCGTCCTTCTACTGTTGCATTACCCACAACAACCAGTGCCAATGGTTGCTCCTCGCTCGACATTGTACCGACGTGTGGGGGGGGACTCAAGAACGACGCGGTCACGAGTAGTGGAATCATCCCAGAACTGTATCGATGAGCCATTTCGGGTCGAAATCGAGTAAGTCCTCGTATCCCTGCCCGACTCCTGCTAGCACGATTGGTCTGCCAGTTGCATGTGCGATAGAGAGTGCGGCTCCTCCCTTGGCATCGGTGTCAAGTTTGCACAGGGCTGCTCCGTCAAAGCTCAGTATACGCTGGAATTCCACTGCTTGGGTGACTGCATCATTACCCGCCAAAGCGTCGGCTACGAATAGCACCAAATGGGGCTGAGTGACTCGGTGTACCTTTCTCAACTCCTCCATCAGATTGGTCTTGTTCTGCATCCTACCCGCAGTATCGATGATAACGATATCTTCTCCTCTCGCCTTGGCGCTGTCCACAGCATCTCTGGAGACTGCCGCAGCATCACCACCTCTCTGGCTGCGTATACAACGTACACCTAGACGATCGGCGTGAGTTGCTAGTTGGTCAATTGCACCTGCACGGAAGGTGTCAGCAGCCGCTAGGACTACTGATTTACCTTGAGAAGAAAGTCTGTGGGCAATCTTTGCTGTGGTTGTGGTCTTACCAGTTCCATTCACACCAACTATCATGATTACAACTGGTCTGCCCTCATCGAGGAAGGCATTGACAGTCTGGTCGAAGTCCCAGTAGCCTGATTCTAGAATTTTCAACAGAGTGTTTCGGAGTGCTTCCTCTAGTACAATATCGAGCTTTTTCACCCCAGTGAGTCTGGTCCCAATCAAGTTGGCCTTCAATGTCGATATGACTTCCTCAACAGCGCTGTGGGCCATATCAGAAGTGAGGAGTTCCTCCTCAAGTTCCTCCAGTAATGAGTCTAATTTGGAACTAGCCGTGATTACTCGGCCCCCGGTCTTGGTTGCAGAATCACCAAAATCGACTTCTATCTCCACGGGTCCACTAGGGACTAATTTGCGTCCGGTCGTAGATTGCATAGGGTCGGGTACAGATTTTCCTTGTTTGGGCTCTTCAGGCTTCTCGGCCTGCTCTAAGGAAGCGGCTCTCTCTGCTTTCTTTCTCTCTTTGCGATCTCTAGGGGGGGCGGCGAAGGGATCGGGTACAGTGTCGTCGTCCTCATCCCATTCGTCACCTGGCTCTTCTGTCGGTATTGCAGTTATAGGAGCCTCTCGGGTTTTGACAATGTCTTGCCTCATTCGGGCTCCTTCCTCGGCCGCCTGTTTTGCCTCGGCCGAATCCTCATCGACTGAGATTTCTTCCTTCGAGCTTTTCTTGAAGCGCTTCTTGAAGCGGTCGAACAAGCCCATGTTTTAGCCTCAGTCGTCGAGTGTTAGTTCGGTTCCCCTCTTTCTCTTGCGTCGGGGGGTCTTTTGGGAGGTTTGGGGCTCTGCTTGGGGCTCAGGCGCATTGAGTTCCTCGGGTGCGAGACCTTGGACATTCTCGTTGAACTTCTGTGCAGTCTCGACTGTTGCCTTTTCCAACTCGTCAAACTCTTGGCGAAGCCTGTCGATGACTGCTACCAACTCCTCACCTCTCTTGCTGAGTATGTCTGCGGCCTCCTCTCTAGTTCTCTCAGCCTGAACTCTGCTACCAATATCAATCACGGCACCAGCTTCGGCAGGAATATCGGCAATTATCTGTAGACCAGAACCCAATGGAATCATGGCTCCCTCAGCTCCCTCCTCAGGAATTGCTCGTAGGGCCTCTATGGCCTGAATCTGTTCCATCCTGATAGTTTCCAATTGGCGAACTTGTTGTTCGATGGTCTGCATCCTCTCACGATTGAGTTCGACCAATTGGGCCATCCTCTGCAGTTCCGCTCGATCGACTACCATCAAACCACTCGAAATGTCCGACAGCCATGAATCCGTCGCAGGAATCGATTAGAGATTAGAGATCAAATCATCAATTATGGCCTGTCTGCGATCAGCAACCAATGAGAGGTGTCCGTGTCCCTTCTCGAGCCTTGGTTTGGCTGTGGGAATATGTTTGAGGAGCCACTCACCGTGGGAGAAGGGGACCATGAGATCCAAATCGCCTTGCCAGATAGTCACGGGTACGGTGATTTGTGAGGGTTCGAAACCCCATTCCGAGCAGAAGGCTAGATTGTCATCTATCCAACCATCCCAACCATTGGTGAAACACCTGCGCATGCTTGAGGCCCAAACTGATGCCAATCCTTGTTCGTTCAGGGCTATGACATCGACTTCGGGAACCAAGCCACCCAATGCTGATGCCAGTTCATTGTCGCTGATGGTTCGGTACGCATCTGCGTGTTCCTCCATCCAAATTCGAAGTGGGGCCTCTCCTTGAAGTGCTATGCCGAACTCCTCTACATTCTCTGGACCCATGCCCTCTAGGAAGTCTAGATCGGGTCTGCCATACGGACCAACTCCTGCTAGTGATGAGACTGCCTTGCAACGCTCTGGAATCAACGCACCGCAAGCCAAAGCATGGGGACCGCCCCCTGACCAACCAACGGTGAGGAATTTATCGGCCCCTAAGTTGTCCAGAGCATCTTCGACATCTGCTGCAACGGTTGAAATTGTCCTTCCTGAGCTGCGGTCCGATAGGCCATACCCAGGCCTTGAGATTGCGACAAGAAGGAGATTATTCTCTAATGCATCCTGATGCCAATCTGACCAAATCGAAGCATCACTAGGCGTTCCGTGATGACATACTAGTGCTGTCTTCGATTCTGTGTCGCCGGCGACTAGGACATCCAAGATTCGGCCATCTCGGGATTTGATGCTCTGGAACATGAATCAGGGAGAGCTTTTGCAGACTTATGTCTGCTGGTTACTCGCCGTCCCAGATGCCTTCTGAAATCATGAATTCCATGACTTTCTCAGACACATTGGCTCGGTTGCCGCCTCGTACACCCGTCGCTGAGACTTCAAACACATGTGGGGGTATGTCTGTAGCTTCTCGAAGATCATAGCCGACTTTGCGCCCATACGAAATAGCCTCGAGGTCTGGCATTATCCATGCCTCAACATCCTCGCCCTGGTAGCGATGTTCAATCATGCGCTTCCGAGTCTGAGCGGAATAAGGATCTGTCTCGCTAACAGGGGTATCTCTGATTCCTACCACAACTCGGTTGCCTTTGTCCAATTCCTGTTGAATTAACCATTCATGACCGACATGCAGAGGTTGCCAACGACCAGGGATTAGAACGGCCTTCGGTCTCTCGAAGAGGTGGGCTAGTTGGTCGACCAAGTCGTCTACTTCCTTTCCTTCTCCACCACTCGAGTCGAGTGTAAGATGTGCACATTCTGGTTGGTCGAAGGGGTCAGTAACGCCTGTGAAGTTGCTGATTTCGCCGGTACGCGCCTTGGCGTAGAGTCCCTTCACATCGCGATCTTCGCAGACTTCGAGTGATGTCGAAATATGCACCATGATTGCGTTTTCTGGTAGGATATCGAGGATTTTTAGTCGAACATCTTCGTAGGGAGTGATGAATGAGCAGAGAACATTTGTGTGCTTTGAGATCATCTTGGCCATCTTGGCAACACCTAGCAGGTGTCTCTCCCGGCCCTCTCTAGAGAAGTCGGTGTTTGAGAAGAAGTCCCTGATGGTGTCTCCATCCAAAACCTCGCAACCGAAGCGATCGGCTGCAGCCATCGCTATGGTGGTCTTGCCTGCGCCAGATAGTCCAGTGAACCATACGACTCTATTCGTCATTGTGGGCCGTGCGACAAGAGTTCCCTATTTCACTCCAACGGGGGCGCGCACATCCTATATCGAGAGGTGTCAAGGGGGTGATGTGTCAGTTGAGGGGGAAGTGCTTCCAGAGATTGGTGCGTTCCTATTAGGAGCCCCTAAATCTGGAACGACTTGGTTGGCCAGTGCCTTAGAGCAGCACCCCGGTATTTGTGTGTCAGACCCTAAGGAGCCGAATGAGGTAGCATCACACAAAGGTACCTTTGGCCGTGATACGCGATTGCCAAATTGGGAACGATATTCATCTTGCTTCAAAGGAGGTGGGTTCAATCTGGATTGTTCGGTACACACACTTGCCTGCCAGGTGTCACCTAGTCGAATCTTAGAGTGGTGGCCTGAAGCCCGTTTCATTGTCTGTCTCAGGGAGCCTGTAGGCCGGACTCTGAGCCATTGGAATATGATTCTAGATACTGAGGAGGATAAGAAGAATGGAACTGATTGGTCTACCTTCTCTAATGCTTGGCTCGATGATAGACTCCACTCGGATTCTCTCTATGGGGCTAGTCTGAGTAGATGGTTCGATTTGTTTCCTAGTGACCGTTTCCTTCTGATTGATTCCGAACAGATGAGGTCTGCCCCCAAGGCCGTCTTGGCCGAGGTAATTTCGCACCTCAATCTCGATGGTTTCGAATTCGATCTTGACTCAGTTCGGAATGCCAATACGGCGGGCGATAGGCGTCCATTGACACTATTCGGAACAGTGTTCAAGGGGGTTGCGTCTCTGATTCCGGGAATTGTCAAGCGCCCTCTGGTCAGCTCTCTGCAGAGTCGTGGAATCAATGTGTACAAGATGCCGGTTCTCAGTAGTCATAGAGAGAAAAGAGGGGGGCCCAGTGAATCGGAAATGATCCAGATGCGAGAGGAAGTTCGACAAGATCTTTCAGTTCTTACAGAATTAACAGGATTTGACATCTCAAATTGGTTATGATATCGAGTTTGAAGAAATATCCACGACGGAAAATACTCTAAACTGGTGTCTAATGCCTCGATTTATGTTAGACATGTTCTACAAAAAACCGAATTTCCGAAAAACCGTAGTAATTGCCATCACTCTTCTCATGGGTGTGTCCGTTCTCAGTGGATGTACTGGAGATGAAGATACTGAAAACCCAATAGTGGGTATTTGGTATGAAGACGATGAGATGAGTGGAGCGCAGTTTACTGCTGATGGTGGCATGACTAATATCTACGAAGGGCTTCCTGATGAGGATGAGGGGGTTGATATTTCTTGGACCTCGAATGGTGATCGTTTGACAATTAATGCTGAGATGTCATTCCTAGCGGATGATTTTGTTTGTGATAATGGCGAAGAGGTGCCTGGAGATTGGGTCAATGATGGAATGGAAGATTGTGCTGATGGGTCGGATGAAGGAGTTGACACCTCAGGTATGGAGATGGATACAATAACATATACTGTGGTGTACAAGTATGAGATTGTTGGAGATGTGTTGTTTCTTGGAACACTCAGTGTAGTGTCTGTAATGGATGGGGTTGAGTCGAGTTCCACCATTCCTGAGGAAGGAATTTGTGATTCAAGTGGTTCTGATTGTATGTCATTTATTCGTGCTTCTGCGTTAGGCAACGTTCTATACGACACGGTACTAAATGGCGTAGACGCCCCGGATTGGTGGGTTGCGCCGCCTGAGGATGATTGGGATTAGTTTTGGTTCGATACCCATAGTTCGTTCCAACGGTTATCTGCTGCAACAAGGAAGTGGGGATTCAGAATCTCATCAACCAAGTCGTAGTCGAGTGTTTTCCCTTCGGGATCTAGAACAAGGCCGCCCGCCGCTATCACTACTGCATGTGCGGCCGCGATATCCCAACAGGAAGTTGGGCCAAAGCGTGGATAGAGGTCGGCTGATCCTTCAGCTACTACACAGGCCTTCAGAGAGGAGCCCATTCTGACCAGGTCGTACTTTCCCAATGAGGCTGCGAAACTCTCGTCCTTCTCGCCCCTATGTGAACCACTGGCGACAAGTCGGGTCGGGTTGGGTTCACTACTCGGCCTCACTATCATTGGTCCGGATGAGTCGTAAGTACGGCGTTCTGCTGCTACCCCTATCCCACCGAACCAAGTGGTGGAGGTTACGGGTGCATGAACGACTCCAAAGACTGGGTTCCATCGTCCACCTCGCCTAGACATTAGGGCGATGTTTACGGTAAACATCCCATTCCTCTTGATGAATTCCTTAGTTCCATCAAGTGGGTCAACCAGCCAACATATGTCAGAGGTCAGTGGGTCGCCGA
>NZWD01000042.1 GCA_002698225.1 Methanobacteriota archaeon
CCAACCAAGCAGAAGGCGGCTCGATTGGTTGTTGATCTTGCTTCCACTGCGGCGGCCACTGAGTTCATCGAAGTAGAGAATGCACATGTCTCTGGAGTCAGTGTAATCACAGGGGGACACGGCCTCAGACGCTTCTTGGCCGATTTGTCCGGTGACCTTGATGGAAAGGTTGCAATTCCTACCACTCTAAACTCGGCCGGATGTGATCATCAGAAGATGGATGAGATGGGTATTGATCATCCCGACTTCCTTGAGCAGCAGTTTGAGATCGTGCATGCATACTCCGAGTTGGGCATAGAAGCAATACTTTCGTGCACACCTTATGACCGAGGAATTGAGGATGACGAAGGAATTGGATCTTGGGCCGAATCCAATGCAGTCTGCTTCTCCAACTCCTACACTTCACTCATCACCAACAGGGAATCAGGTCTTTCCGCCCTAGCTACCGCACTAACTGGATGGGCCCCAAAATGGGGGCTCCACCTCGCCGAGAACAGAGTCCCGAACATTCTTGTGAAGGTCGAGTGCGCTATGGCTGATCCCACCGATTGGAGCATCCTAGGGGACTGGATAGGCAAGCAGGTCAGTCCGGATTGGGATCTACCCTGGGGGCCGATGCCCAACATCGTTGGTCTTCCCGAATGGTCCAGCTTTGAGATGCGCAAGGCACTCACCGCTGCAGCTGCGAACTATGGTTCCCCGATGCTGTGGGCCGAAGGCCATACCGCTGTTGCTCCAGAAGTTGATGATTACCAGGGAGAACTAATATTCACCGAGGATGATTTGGCAGAGCGATACCGCGAACTAGCCCCTAGGGGACAAATCGATCTGGTAGTCATAGGATGTCCGCAAGCAAGTGTAGGGGAGGCCAGAGCAGTCGCCGCTGCTGCCAGAGCTAGGATGGAGTTGGGAGAAGCTATCCCGGACCAGAGGCTCTGGATTTTCATGAGCGCTCACAACCACGACTTGATTTCAGTAGACGGAACGCTCGATGTGCTAGAGGAGTCCGGTGCCTTGGTTCTCCGAGATACTTGTCCAGAAGTCACTCCTTACAATCGCTCCCGCTACAACCACTTGCTGACTAATTCCCTGAAGGCTGAGCACTATCTGACAAGTGGCTTGAATCGGATGCCAACAAGCGTCACAAGCATTGGGGAATGCGTGGCTCACGCATTTGATCCAACTCTAGCAGCAGGGGAAAGGCCTGAATTACACAGGTCTGGAGCCAAGCCGATTCCGTCCTCGAAGAAGCATGCAGAAGGAGAATTCGGGGCGACAGGATTGGGCATCCCAAGCCAGTCGGAGTGGAAGGTGACAGGCAAGGCGCTAGTCACCGATGTCCCGATAACATACCTTGGATATGTAAATCGCGATACTGGAGTCATTGAGGAGCCGGGCCACCCATTGGATGGAGAATCAATTGGTGATACTGTGCTAATCTATCCGAAGGGATCGGGTTCGACTGTTGCCCCATTCGTACTGATGGGGTTACTATACACTGGAGCGGGCCCCAAGGCGATAGTAAACCGTGATGTCTGCCCATTGACCTTGCCCGCAGCATCTCTCCTGGGCCTACCTTACGCCCACGACTTCGATGATGACCCAACTATGAATGTCAACTCCGGCGATGAGGTGGAAATCTGTCTTGAAGAGGGAGTCACGACCCTCAAAGTGCTAAATCGTGCATGACAGCATTGATGACTCCGATTCTTCGCAGCGGATACATGCCTGCGCGTGCAGACTCCGACCCCTGTCGCGAGCAAGACCTAGGTCTGTTCGAAGTAGTGGTTCGCGATGGGGCTGCCAGAATCGGCCGACTCCACACTTTGCATGGCTCCCTACAGACCCCTGCCCTGTTGCCAGTGGTCAATCCAAATCTCAGGACAATCGAGCCGAGAGAGATGTGGGACAGGTACGGCGTCGATGCCCTCATCACAAATTCATATGTCATCTGGAAGCATGAGAAATTGAAGGACGAGGCTCTCTCTGAGGGAATCCACTCGCTACTAGATTTCCCAGGGGTCGTGATGACCGATTCGGGTACCTTCCAATCGTATGTCTACGGCGATGTTGAGGTCGGAGTCAGTGAGATTGTCGAATTCCAGAGAGACATAGGCGTTGACATAGGGACTATGCTCGATGTCTTTGGGCGACCCGACATGACTCGCTTGGAGTTGGAGGAATGCGTGCAGGAGACCGCCCGCAGAGCTCCCGAGTCACTGGCAGCAGTTGGAGATAAAATGCTCCTAAATGGCCCGATTCAGGGAGGTACACATCAGGACCTGAGGGCTGAGGCTGCTAGCCTAATGGGTTCGGCCGAAGAAGGAGGTCGAGGCTTTTCTGTCCACCCCCTCGGAGGCATAGTTCCTCTGATGGAGAAGCAGAGGTACAGAGATCTCTTCGAGGCACTGATGGCTGCTAGATCAACGACACCCTCCGACAGACCAATTCACATGTTTGGCTGCGGCCATCCGATGCTATTCCCAATGGCCATAGCACTGGGTGCCGATTTGTTCGACAGTGCCGCTTACGCTATTTTCGCCCGTGACGACCGCCTACTGTCCCCTGAAGGCACAATCAAACTAGGGAGTCTGACCGAGTGGCCGGTAACTTCCTCAGCCCTTTTCGGACGCACTCCTGGAGAGGTCAGGGAGATGGACGAGGAAGAGCGCTCAGTGCTCCTTGCTCATCACAATCTTGAGGTAACTCAGACAGAGCTCGCTAAATGCCGAGAGGCAGTACGGGAAGGTAGGATATGGCAACTGGCCGAGAGAAGGAGTCACGTTAATCCTCAGTTGAGAGAGGCTTTCCTTTGGGTACTGGATCAATTGGAGGAAATTCCCGATGAACCATCGGGCGAGGCTGCACTACAGATACTGGCCTCCACCAATCCCGTGAGGTTGGGAAGAGAGGACATTAGTGACGATGTAGGTTCTCGTCCACACATACTGCATCTGCACGCCTTGCTTTCGATGCGATGGAGAACCCCTGGTTCTTGGTGGGATGGCAGTGATGACAATCCCGAGAGAGTGGTCCTGATTGACTCGGCACCACCTCCCTGGCGCATCACCGCGCTCGGTGCAGCTATGTCCGCACTTCTTGAAAATCCGCGAAGCGTTGTGATGATTCCCACCCCCTTGGGCCCAATCCCATACACTATGGAAGATGTCTCCCCTTGGTGCCATCTAGAATGCTCTGACGAAATTTGGTTGGAGCCGTACGATGACGAGGAGATATTAGAGGGGCTTGAAGAGCTCGGACTGCAAGACCTGCCACTAGTTAGAGTGACGCCAACGGACATCCCGGACGATGAGAGATCTTCTGAGGTCAGAGACTGGCTTGATAGGTGCTCGATAGTGGACAAGCTCTCTGTTCTTTGTGCCATTCCTCCACTTGAGGCCTGCCGGCTGACAGGGGAAATGGAAGTGCGCCGCTCTAATACCGACCGGATAGTCAATGTTCTCAATGATGGCCAGCACATTCTCTCTCCTAGGCTGACTGATGGAGGCATCAGTCTCGCCTTGGAGGGTGCATCGAGACTTAACTCGAAAACCAATCCTCCTGCGCTATTCGGAGAGCAAACTCTCGACTCTGGAAGCGACCACCCTGGCGTCCCAAGAGTCAGACTGCTAGAGGACGCCGTACCCTTCGTAGGCAGGGGAAGAAATGTGATGCACGGATACATCCTCGGCGCAGACCCACACCTGATTCCCGGACAACCATGCATTGTTGTGGACGATGGGGGCAGATTGGTTGCACACGGCACTGCCATCACAACTCCAAGGGAAATGTCACAACTGTCTAAGGGAGTTGCAGTAAGAGTTCGCGAGGGGGCCCTCAGGGGCGATTAACGAGGCTCCCGACGGGGATTAGTTCAAGTGACGAATGGTTAAGCAAGAAACGACTCCGAAGGAGTCGAGGTGACTCATGCGTGGTGCGACCGGCGTAGAACCAGTAATCACATCTCGCAATCTGCGCAAGATGTACGGCCCCCACCTCGCCCTGGATGACATCAATCTTGACATCCCTCCTGGCGCCATCGGAATTCTAGGCCCCAACGGAGCTGGTAAATCGACTTTGTTCAAATGTCTCTTGGGGCTGATTACGACTACTTCTGGTGAAGGAACGGTCCTAGGATATGACATCAGGACTGAGGGAGATAAGATTCGCTCCAGAATAGGGTATATGCCTGAATACGATGCATTGGACCCAGGTCTTTCTGCAGTGGATCAGGTCAGATACTCTGGAGAACTACTTGGAATGAATCCAGCACATGCAACTAGGAGGGCCCATGAGGTACTGCAGTATGTAGGGCTAAAGGAACAGAGATACAGAAAGATTGAGACCTATAGTACTGGAATGAAGCAGGCAGCTAAACTGGCTTGCGCCCTAGTCCACGATCCTGATGTCCTGATTTGTGATGAGCCGACCAATGGACTCGATCAGAGGGCTAGAGAATTCATGCTCCAAACTCTCAAGAAGACTGTCACAGAGGGAAATAGAACAGTTCTGATGAGTAGCCATGTCATGGACGATGTCCAAGAGGTCTGTGATAGAATTGTGATGATTCATCAGGGCAAGATTGTCGTCCAACGCAGGATAGAAGATCTCGCAAACCGGGTCGAAAGAGAGATTGAGATCTCAGTCTGGGGAGGGGCTAGCAGAATGCAGGCAGAACTCGAATCGAATGGATTCACAGTCCGTCGCATGGGGCGTGTCCTGAGGGTAATCAGGATGGACGACTCGACCACCTCAGAGATTCTCAATGCGGCGGTAAACGCAGATGTACAAGTACGACAGATGCAGGAGTATGATCCCGATTTGGAAGATATCTTCCTTCTCATCATGGACAGACTCGGAGCAGAGGTCAAGAGTACCTCTGATCTGATGACTGAAGGCCATACAGGAGGTGATGAGTCTGCCTGAGGAAGAACTCAACATAGATGGCGTCAAGACCAGAATGGAGGTTGCCTATGGCGCTGGTGATGGCGATGAGGACGCCAAGGCGATAGTGGCCAAGTCAGAAGCCCATGTCGGCACTTTGTTCGAGCAGACATACCGTCCTTGGGATGGAGAACTTGGACCTCGATGGGTAAGGAACTACGCGATATTCAGGCACCATGTCTACGGGCTATTCAGAGGGACTGGTCACAGGCACTATCACCCAATGGTCAAGCTTACCATCTTCGTCATCCTACTGTACTCTCTACTTCCTGTTCTGATGCTCTTCCTCGCTTCACTGTCAACTGATGGCTTCATGAGCGATCTTTTCTCTAGACTCTGGGGAATAAATCGCTACAATCTATGGGGGCAGGTGCTAGGATACTTCCCAAGAAATCTCTGCTGCTGGCCTATGCTAACTGCTCTAGTGGTAGGGGGGATGATTTCGGATGATAGGAAGTTTGGCACGAGTGCCATCTACTTCTCAAGACCCGTAACTAGGACCGATTACACTGTCATGAAGTACATCAGTGTGGCTGTGGTGTTAGGCTTTGTCATCGTCCTTTCATACTTCGTCTACTACACCTCAGCGATTGTATTCAATGGCGAAGGTTGGGCATATCTGGTCGATACTTTACCTATGTTCCTGGGGGGCCTGATTGCTGGAATCCTAGTCGTAATTACCTACACCTCAATTGGCCTAGCTCTCTCGAGTATCAGCCAGAGCAGGTTCTTCGCTGCTATCGCATTCCTAGGTGTCATCTATGGGACGAAACTACTGGCCCTGCTAATCGAATCGCAGTTCGATACATCGATACTGTATGTCCTTAGTCCATATGACTCCCTAGCCCACATAGGCCAGTGGCTACTGGGCATTGAGCCGAACTACGATCACCCACTAGCATTCTCTTTAGTTTCGATGCTTCTGTATAATGCGTCCGCAATTGCACTGCTCACCTTCAGAGTGGGCACTCTGGAGGTGACTAGGGAATGAGTCAGAAGACACCTGCTGTAGTAGTCGACCAAGTCTCAAAGTGGTATGATCAGGTAATTGGGTTGAATGATGTATCTCTGGCAATCGACGGCGGAGTTACGGGAGTTCTAGGCCCCAACGGAGCTGGAAAATCAACTCTGTTTAAGCTCCTAATGGGTAGGCTAAAGCCGAGTCAGGGAAGTGTCAAGCTGTTCGGTGAGGATCCTTGGGTCAATCCCTCTCCCTATCGAAGAATCGGGTATGTCTGCGAAACCGAGAGGATGTACGACTGGATGACTGCTCTGGATTTTGTATCCACTCTCGCTCGTCTGCACGGCATGACTCGTGAAGAAGCAACTGCTAGGGCTGAGCATGTACTCGACTTCGTTGGTCTATCAGATGTCCAGAACAAGGAGATAGGGAAGTATAGCAAGGGGATGAGGCAACGTGTCAAAATAGCTCACGCGTTGGTCCACGACCCTGATCTGATTATCCTAGACGAGCCTCTGCACGGCTGCGATCCAATCGCACGGACAAGCATAATGAGCGTCATCAGGGAGTTGGGAACACAGGGCAAGACAGTTCTCGTTTCAAGTCACATTCTTGAAGAGATTGAACGAATCACCGAACAGATTGTCATTCTGAATGAAGGCAGACTGCTAGCCTTGGGTAACCTGCACGCCATCAGAGGACTTCTGGACAAGCACCCTCACCGAATCCTGCTGACATGCGAGGACCCTAGAAAACTCGCTCGCAGATTCATCGTTGAGAATCCAGTATACGGCGTTCGCTTCCCCAACGAGGGCCAACTGGAAATTCAGACCAACGATCTCTCAGCCGCACATTCCATTCTTCCCCGAGTAATTACAGATTCCGGAGTCTTGGTCGAGTCAATCGACAATCCGGATGACAACTTGGAGGCATTACTGGGCTATCTGATAGGAGGGAGTTCGTGATGGATGAGAAGGGCAGATCTCTAGCTCAGTCTGTGTGGACTCGAATGGATCGCAAGGCGGGAGCAATTACTGAGTTGACAATCAGGCAACTCAGGCACCGAGTCTCGACGTGGGTAGTCTTGTCTGTTGGAGCTCTGGTCATGGCTCTGCTACTGGCATTCTACATTGATAACATCAGGGACGAATTTGAACCGATAGACAATGATGGCGACTCTGAAGATCAGGACAATGATGGATATCCAAGAGGGCAGGAGGAGAAGTTTGGCACTAGCGACTGGGATGGAGAGGAGTACCCCGGCTCAGGCTACTACATTGGCATAGGTGAGATTGACTGGAATGACGATTCTAGAATCCACTCTGGCAATCACACTTGGGAGGGTAGTGGATATCTCGACGCAGAGTGGATAGATGTCGACTATTCAGGAAACAGATGGTCTGGCATCGTAGACTGGGGAGATGTAGACTCATGTGATGATGGAGAGCCGCTGGAGGACTGGTGGATGGGGTGGGGCTCTGCATGCATATACGAGGATAATTCATACTTCGTTAATGGGCGATTTAAGGCGTCTGGCTCGGTCAATGTTCCTGAGATGCAATACATGGAATGGGGATACTTCACTTTGGAGGAATTTGTAGAGCCGGACCCAGCTTCGATGTATATCGACGAGGATGGGATTGACTGGGACGGAATCGATGTTAACGAAATAGGAATAGAAGTGGACGATGATGGAGATTGTCTCGCCATTCAGAACGATGACAACAGAAATGGAATTCCTTGTGATGTCATCTGGATATTGGATGCCGACGGTGATGAGATTATCGAAATTAGGGCAGATTACAATGTCAACGAGGATCCGGCCGAGAGTGAGTTTGAGGGAGAGATGTCTCACAGGACATTCATCATAGGTACTGGAAAGATGGCCTTCGTGTTGATGCTGGGCATATTCATCCCACTATTCCTAGCCCTTGGACTCATCCGGGATGAGACTGAGAATGGCACCCTGCACTATCTACTATCGAAGCCAATACATCGAGCAGAATTCATCCTTTACCGGTTACTGGGGTATCTCCTACTTACTGGCACCTACATTCTCGTTCTAGTGTTGATTATGGCATTCATCACTTCACTGATAGCTCCCGGGGACGGCTTAGTGAGGCTATCTGACTATCCTGTCTGGTTAGGGGTTGGATTAGCGACCATTCTGGTTCTGGCCGCTTACGGAGCCCTGTACAATACAATTGGTCTGATTGCCCCCAAGTATGGAGTATACTTCTGCATAATTCTCGGAATCTGGGAATTCATCATGGGAATGTTCACCATGACTCTGCCATCTTCCACTGTACCGATGCTATCGGTTTCCCATTGGGCCTTACAGCTCATTGACGCCGTGGTACTGATAGCATGGCCCGACACTCTACAGTACGCTCTGATTTCAGATGTATTCGGTATGGATTCCGGGCTGCACTTCTTTTGGGCACCGCCAGAACATACTCTTGAGACCCAAAGTCCAGTCGTTGCGTTGTTAGTCAGTTGCACAGTTCTAGTCATGATTACTCTGCTGATGATAGCAATCGGACAATCAAGCTTCAAGAATCGCGAAATCATGTGAGGATTCTACATGGATAAGATGGAGAAGTTTGTAGGAGACCTCTCTCTTCTGTGGAGGCTCGATGTGATGCCCCCCATTCCGAGACTATCTTGGTGGTGGTACTGGGTGATTATGTTCGTTCCCGATCCAGTAGACCCAAGGCGTTCGCGGCAACTGATGATACTGTGGTCGACTAAGGAGACGCCAGCAATCAGGGTCAATGGGCATTGGTGGAAACCCGGTTCTAGAATGTCGATTGATGAGGATGGCGGACATGTCATCCCTGGCATGGTGTGCGCATGGTGGTATGATGGCGAGCGCATGTTCGAGCCCCTAGTGATTAGAGAATGCAGGATGGCTTTAGTCAGCGATAAGCACCCCCTTTGGCCCGCAGACGGGTCCGGCGAGGGAGCCGGTGCAATCGTACCTATTCTCGATGAAGACTTCTCTCTGGGGATGAGGCCTGGCAACAAAGGCTTCTGGCTCTCTCTCACAAGTGATGAGGAAGCCCGCTCAGAAGGTGCACCGACCTCGTTCGAAGCTGAGATGACTCCTTGGTGGGGCCCACCAAGCACCCTGACCTACAGGAACAATGTGTATGGCTTCGACATGGGATATGACATTCTGAGACTGCAAGGAACCAAACTCAAACTGAAGGTGGATGGCGAGGAGTTTGAAGGCTCGGCTTACTTCCAGAAAGTATCCGTCCAAGCCCCGTCCTTCCCATGGTTTTGGGGCATGCTTCACTTCGATGACGGCTCGTACATCGATTGGTTCAGACCACACATCCCCCCGGGGATGACTTCGATGGACGACAAGCCATGGCGCCGCCGGGACTTTCTACGCACCCCAGCTATCGGCACGGGTATCTTCCATGATGCCAGACGAGGCCGGACTGAGAATTTCAAGCGTTGCGAGGTCGAGGTTCTAGAGTCGGACGGGGAACAGCCTCTGCTAGATAATCACGGTAATCCTCTGCCCAAGTTCAAAGTCAGGATTTGGAACGGGCGTACACAGATATCAATCGAAGTTAGGGCAGTCAGCAGGGCCCGTTGGACCTTCGATCAACCTACACGCGCTGGAATGGTGAGCCACCTTACCTACAACGAATACCCTCTCGAAGTCCTGAAGATTGCTATCCTAGACGAGCAGGGATTGAGGACGGCTGATGATTACGAGTGGATGGTCGGGAACGCTGAGCACACATGGGGAATCTTACACTAACGCTGCCGCACCTTCATAACCACCAGCCCACCAAGTCGAAACCGAGGCGATAAGATGAGCGATGAAGACTTGGTGACGAGAGCGGCACAGCATATCATGCAAAGTGATTTCATGGGGGCCATGGGGCTTTTCGAAACACATGTAGGGAACAATCCGGATGATCCGGCCGGGTATCATGGATGGGCTGAGTCAGCCCTGTTTGAGATACAGCAGAACGGGAATATCGACGATAATGGTAAAGATCGAGTAAATGAGGGGCAGGTTGCTGCCTACTTCCGTAAGGCATCTTCTCTAGCCCCGGATAACGCCGAGTACCTCGCCGCACACGCAAACGCTCTCCTAGAGTTTGACCGAATACCTATGGCAGTACGAGAGTTCGAGAAACTATGTGACCTCGGTGCTTCGAGCGACGAGGTCGATGTCTCATTTCACCTATACGAGGCCGCCCGCATGCTAATCGATTCCGTCGACCTCAAGACAGATTTCGATCGAAGTCACCCCTTTGCTAGACAGTATGTCCCAGTCGCCATCAAATTCGCGCTTCTAGGGCTGGGCTTCCCCTCCGCTGAAGAGGCTACTGAGTACCTGGCCGAGGACTAGTGGAGGCAATCGCTTGGACAGCGACCGTGTGATGGTCGCCCTAGGCTATCATGGTGATTCCTTCCATGGGTCCCAGACCCAGCCCGGCATCAAGACAGTCGAAGGCTCCCTGACTAGGGCACTAGACCGACTGGACTGGTGGAGGCCCAAATGCCTAGAGATGTCCAGCCGGACAGATGCCGGAGTAAGCGTGAGGATGAATCTAGCTAGAATCGATCTTCCAAATGAGGTGGCAGGGTCAATCCAGAGGGCCAATCTTCTGAGGGCACTGAATGACAACCTGCCGATAGGAATGGTCGCTTGGGGTGTCAAGGCCATCCCCGAAGACACGAGAATCAGGCACTCCATCTCGCGTCATTATTTGTATCGCACAGAGGTATCTCACGACTGGCCTAGAGGGTTCGACGAGGATGCGTTCGCTGAGGCGTGCTCATCCTTGCAAGGTCAGCACGACTTCACGAACCTGTGCCGCCTTGATGAGGGAAAGGACCCGGTCAGAACTGTGGACGAGTGCAGTCCATGGGTGACCGATGAGGGTAGAATTATCGGTATCTCAGTTAAGTCGCGAGCCTTCCTTTGGAATCAGGTCCGCAGAATGGCCAGCGCGGTATCAGGTGTGGCTTCGGGAAGGAACACCATCGAAGACATCCGCTTGGCCCTTGAAAGGCCGAATATCCCTATTGACCTCGGCCGCGCTCCTTCTGAGGGCCTGATTCTATGGTCGATAGAGAACGACCATACTTCGGATATCTTCGATTCTTCTCTACCAGATACAAGCTGGTTCACACCTCCTCCTGATGATATCAGGCAGCACACCAGATGGCTTTCTCTCGCCCGTCTGGAGATGTCAACGCTGCTTGAGAGGGAGTGGATGAGGCCTCTCAGACGAGCCTGATGAAGACCTCGTCACCATCCTCGCAGGGTAGCGCTTCGCGCAGGAAGGAGGCTGATATCACCTCAGCGATCTCGGTATGGCGAGTCAGGTCCGGTATCAGTATGGCACAACCTATCCACTCATCTCCGCCACGACTTATCTCCGCCCTGAAGGCGGTGGCCCCTCCGAAGGATTTCCCTGAACGCTCGAAGCCATGGACCCTCAGGGCCTTGGTTCTCTGGGCCTTTTCCCCTTCCTCCAGGCCGGCTAGAGCCCTAAGGCTTCGATATTCTGCGAGATTGTCTCCAAACAAATTGATGTTCAGAGTCCCAGGCCAAGCGCCCGTCCCCAGTATCAACTTGAACTGATCCTGATAGTGAGGCTGAGCCATGAATACATGGGCCCGGCCGAGCCCACTTGACACCACTCCGGTCAGATGCACGCCCCTTCCCTAGGGGGGCCGCTCATAATGTTCCTGATACGAAATCAAAGCGAAAAGTGCTGACCTTGCCAACCGACTCCCCAACCCATTCCGGTCAACTCATCGTACTCTTTCTCCTGATTTAGAAGCGGATTCGAGTGATTGAGGTGGATGAAGTGAATCTCAGGATCTCCTTCACTTCTCACCCCGAGTCTCAACAGACTCTCTGAAACGGTGGGGTGAGGTATCTCACTCATATCCCTACCAGGAAGCTCTCCAGAGTCCCAGAATGAGCCATCAATCAGAGCCAGGTCTGCTCCAATCTCGGCGAGCCACCCGCGAATAGTCTCAGCACCATGCTCGGCAAGCGTAGCATCCCACTTGTCATGGTCAGGTAAGAACAGGGCCGACCTAGAAGGACCTCTAATTAGGATAGCGTGAGTGTCTGCGAACTCATCACGATGAGGTACAGGGACGAAGAACAACTCAAAGCCGCAACCCTCGGAAGGTTCGAACCCTTGCATTGGAGAAACTTCAGATGGACTGAATGGCTCCATCACTTCCCGCTTTTCCATCTCGGCGATGACTGAACTGCTTGCGTAAAGCGGTAAGTTACTGACCCCCATGACCTCCTTGCCGAATTGACCAAGTCCATCCACATGTCCAAGGTGTACATGTGTAAGACTCACACTATCCGGTCTAGCTACTCCGCCTATGCCCACAGTCTCGGCCCACAGCCTCATCTGGTCTGGCAGCGACCTGCTGGCCTCGATTAGGTGCATACTGCCATCAGCACCGAGTACTCCGCATGCGACAGGATGCCTGCGAAGCTGATGATCCCGATGCGCAGCCATGCAATGCGAGCATGCGCAGCCAGCGTGGGGGACCCCTCCGTCCTGAGCAATCCCTAACAGAGTCAGCGAGACGGCCATAGTGGTCGGTAGAGGGCATTGCGAATGAAGGACACGCAAGATAGGCGAGGATTGGCGTCCGATGGAGCAATGAACCTGAACTGGTTCTGCGGAACATGGCAGCCGACTTATCGTGGATGCGCGAGCGTTACGAGGAGTTACGTTCACAAGGATTCGACTGGGACCCTCCTGCCTTGCAGTCGGCAAGTGAGCCGCGTTGCATTATAGATGGACAAGAGATGATTATGCTCTCGGCTAACAACTATCTCAATCTGACAACTCATCCCAAAGTTGTCGAGGCCTCGATTGAGGCCACTCAAAAGTATGGAGCAGGTTCTGGCTCAGTCAGAGCGATAGCTGGAACCCTTGAACTCCATCTCGAGGCCGAGCGCCTGTGTGCCCAATTCAAAGAGGTCGAGGCAGCGCTCACCTACTCGGCAGGATACACTGCCAATGTCGGCCTGATCCCAACTCTTGTGCGCGGACCGGAGGATGTGATTATCTCCGATGAACTAAATCACGGATCGATAATTGACGGAGTCCGGCTGACCAAGGCATCGCGGGCGGTGTACCAGCACAACGACATGGACGCCCTCGAGAGTACCCTAAAGCAGCACAAGCACAGTGAGAGAAAACTGATCATCACTGATGGGGTGTTCAGCATGGATGGCGACATAGCACCCCTCGACCGAATCACCGAGCTCGCTGAGGAGCACGATGCGATGGTGTTCGTAGATGATTGCCATGGAGAAGGAGTCCTCGGAGAAGGACGTGGAATAGTGGCTCACTTTGGACTACAAGGAAGAGTAACCTTCGAAATTGGCTCCTACTCGAAGGCACTGGGGGTGCAGGGAGGCATCGTGGCAGGATCGGAGGATGTCCGCAGACACGCTCTGAATCATAGCAGGTCATGGCTACTGTCTGGAAGCCAGCCACCCGGTGTTGCAGCAGCCCAGAAGGCAGCAGTACAGGTGCTGATGACGGAGCCGCAGCATGTCCGAAAACTCTGGGAGAACACTGATTACTTCCGCAATGAACTCGAGTCACTCGGGTTCGATACGGGTTTGAGTGAGACTCCGATAATCCCTGTGATGTGTGGAGAGAGCTCAGTAGCCCAAGACCTATCTTCTGCACTCAGAGAGAAGGGCGCGATGGTGGGTGCAATTGTATTCCCGATGGTCTCCCGGGACAAAGCGAGAGTGAGGGCTCAGATATCTGCGGGACTGTCGCGCGAGGACTTAGATGAGGTTCTCGTAAAGTTCGATTCGTGTGGTCGACAATTAGGATTGATATGAGTGATTGACATGCAAGGTGAAAGACGTGAGAGATTACTGGTGTTTTGGCTGCTTGCCTCGGCTTTTGGGATAATGTTCGCAGTACTATCTTGGATCCAGGAGGCTGGAATCCTACCGCCTGCTGACGAACTTGGAGCATGGAAAGGGGCCCTCGCTGTCGCAACGGGCCTCGTACTCTATTGGATAGTGGCCAGAGAGATACCAGGAGGTCCGGGCGATGCCTGAGTTAGGACACTGGCCCATAAAGTGCGAGATTCCGGTCCAGTGGGGCGATCTCGATGCCTTCAATCATGTCAATCACACTGTCTTCCTAACTTGGATGGAGACGGCCCGAATGAACTACTTCATCGCCTGCGGTTTCGATGAATTGCACAAATCTAAGGGGATTGGCCCCATTCTAGCTGGCCTGCAGGCCGACTACTTGGCACCCGTGGGCTTCCCGGACACAGTGACTGTTCACACGACAGTAACTCGCATTGGCAACTCATCATTTGAGATGGGCTATCGAATCACGAGCGAGGCCAATGGAGGAGAGATGGCCGCCCAAGGAAGAGTCTCAGGCGTGGTTTTTGATTACGAATCTCGTAAGAGCACACCCATGCCCGATTCGCTGAGGAAGAGGATATACGACCTAGAGGCATCTGCCTGAGACTAAGTCTCCTTGACTACTTCTTCCAACTCGTCGTCCTCATTAGCAACGAGTTCTTCGGATTCAGGTTTGTCAATTGTTCTAATCATGCCCTCAAATGGATGGAGTCCGCGATCCAACCTGTCAATTATCCTCCACCTTGGAGCATAGGAGAGGTGGATGTATAATGGACCAGGGAGGACGAAGCACACCCAACCTGAGAACATGGCGTAATCTGGAATCTCGTTCATCATCGAGACCGATATTATCGCTAGGCCGATGAATGGGAATGGGAATAAGAATCTCCTACGGTTTTCCAATCTAATCGGCGGGCGCTTAGATACGGATGCGATAATCGAGGAGGAACCTCCAAGGAACGAGCATAGTGTAATCAGCATCAGAGTTTGCATCCCCCAATTTCTGAATGATTCCATAATTGGAATATCGTCGACGCTACCAAAGTATGCGTATGGAAGAAGCAGAGTGAGGCCCACTAGGAAGCCGTAGAATGAGCCGATGAATACTGGATGCGAGAGGGAGAGAGGATAGCCTAGAAACAACTGACTGAGGGTCCCGCCTTCGAGCATATGGCGGTGTTCCGAATCCAACTCCTCCAACCGGTCGCGCCAATCAGTCACGAGTATTACCGCAAACCTCCCTGATTTCACCATTCCGGGGGGATTTGAGACCAATTGCCAGTTAAGAAAATACAATTCCAGCCCACTATCGGCCTCTAGATTCACTAATCTACTGTCCGAAGGGTTATCATTGACTACTCTTTAGGTCTAATGCTAGGCGATAACATGGGTGACGATGACACACTTTTCACAATCACTGAAGATAATCTGGACTCCGGCCTCCGAGGAATCCCTGTCGGGACATGCAAAACCTCCTTCGTAGACCCAATCGAAGGCGTGCATTATGTGGGCTATCCAATCGGTGACCTCGCTAATCTTGAGGAGGAGGATGTAATCTATCTCCTGATGAACAAGAGACTTCCGAACGAAGATGAATCAGCGGCTTTTCGAGCAGAACTCGCCCACCGCGCAGAGGAGATGCCAACAGGGGCACTCAGAGTACTGGAGTCGTTGACTCCGGGTAGTGGCCACCCTATGGATTGGCTAGCAATCGGCATCATGGCCCTAGGGGCTGCTGACTCTACAGGAGACTCTCGCTCGGGTTCGATGAATCTGATTGCCCGTATGCCTGAGTTGATGGCGAGACTATTCCTGCTGCGTGGCGGCAAGTCAGAAGAACTCAGACCACGCAAACCCGAGTTGGGCCTAGTGGAGAACTTCGTCCATATGCTCGGCGTCGAGGGCGAGGAAGCTGAGAGGATGGAACGCGTCCTGAGATTCTTCTTCATACTGCACATGGATCATGGAGGAGGAAATCTCTCAACATTCTCAGGCAAAGCAGTCGCTTCAGGCCGAGCCTCGATTTACGCATCGATCGCCAGCGCGATGAATGCGTTGTCTGGCCCGCTGCACGGCCGAGCAAACCAGGCTTGCCTAGAGTTCGTCCAGCGTATTGGGACATCAGACCCAGCAGAGATTGAGGAATTCGTCCGATCAGAATTGGCGGCTCGCCGACCAATCTATGGCTTCGGGCATGGAGTCCTCAGGGCTGAGGACCCTCGAGCGCGTTTACTAATCGAACTTGGCTCCGAGATTTGTCCCGATGACGAGAATTACAAGATCGTGACAGCCCTGAGAGAAGTAGTCCCACCCATCCTCAAGGAAATTCCAAAAATCAGCAACCCGTATCCGAATGTGGACATAGCAAGTGGTAGCCTGCTGCATTCAGTCGGCTTCCGAAAGCCCGACTACTACACCACCTTCTTCGGGTGGGCCCGAGTTGCTGGAATCTGCGCCCAGATTCTGGATGAGAGAAGCGCTAGAGGAGGTAGAGGAACTCCAATCTATCGACCGAAGTACATTCCTCGTGAACAACCGCACCAGCGTTTAGAGTAGTCAAACGGTGCCATAGGTCTTTCCGGAACCTCTGTGACCTATTATCCTGCATGCCTCCCAAGGCATGCTTGATCCGTTCGATTCGGATATCAGAGTGTCAATATCTCTCTCCCACATCCACTTCTTCCTCCAGTTTTCGAGAAACTGCTTCTTCTCTGGAATGGATAGCTCCGGCCACGGCGAGACATCCTGCTGCAACTCTGCAATCACTGACGCATGATGTTCAGGTAATGCCGAGTCTAATTTGTTCTGATGCTCCGCACCTAGGGGTTGGGTGGCAGGTCTCAACCACCTAGCCTCTCCTGTAGGTAATGTAGTGACTTCGGGAGATAATTCATCCGAGATTGCAGTCAAGCCAGCTTCTAGTAGGGCTCGCTCAACTCGGAGTTTTGCCGGCCAGACATATACTGGGAAACCCCTCCTCTTTCGGGTTAGGTTTGTCAGTTGCTTGCCTTGCAATCCCATTGTGGTGCCGATGGTCAGGTGCCGCTTCGCTCCGTCAAGATAGTCGAGAGCCGCTGGAAGCATCGGGGCGCCCACATTTCGTTGCAGACGCATAAGCATGGGCAGAGATAGGCCGATGAAGTAGGGGGAAGCGAACACTCTCTTGACGAAACTGCTCCCCCACGGTCTGAGGTATGGCACCAATCTAGCGAAGCGCAGCTTACTGGTTGTCCTCTTCGCGGCTTTGAGGAGTTTAGGCTCGAACGAGTAGACCACGGTGCCGGACTCACCTATATCCAGAGGCTCCAATGCTTCGTCGACCAGTTCGATCATCTTGCGCATGTGCTCGGTTCTAGCCTCTCCTGACATCAACCAACCAGTCTTTCCGCTACTAGGGTGAGGGGTCTTGAGCTCGATACACGCAAACCTCCCTCCTTCCAGCCAAGGCTCGGTAAAACCAGGCTCAGATAGCATCTCGTCCAATGTACACACATATTCAGGCATGGAGGATGAATCCTCGCATTCGGGAAACCTCCCGTCTGCTGTCCTCGTATCATGAAATGCTACTAATTCGTCATCGGCAGATAGCCTAAGGTCCAACTCAACTCCGTCGGAGATTTGCATCCCATGGACAAGAGCAGCGAGCGAGTTCTCAGGGGGCTGCTCCCATGCCATGGGCACCACGAGGCGTATCAAGTCCAATAATGCACGGACGAAGCCCTTTCTCAGCAGCCCCAATGCTCAAACCCTTGTTCTTCCACCGCACCGTAGGTATAACCATGTCAGAGTTAGTTGAATTGGACCGCGCATCAGATCCACAAGCAGTCAAAGGGTATGCATTCTATGATTGGGGAAAGTCAGCATTTGAGACTAGTGTAACCGTTGCTATTCTTCCGGCATGGTACGCATATTTGTTCCTCGAGGCGAACGGACTCACAACTACGCTGGGTTCAATCGAGATGACTGGCGATGCATTGTGGTCTTATGCAGTGGCCGCCGCGGCATTAGTGGTAGCAGTATTATCTCCTGCATTTGGAGTGGTCGCCGATAAGCGTCCAATCAAGATGTGGTGGCTCAGGACCCTGACATACATCGGGGCGGGAGCAACTTTCCTAATCGGATTTGATTTCCTGTTGGGTGGCTCGGAATGGGTCTGGCTGATGGTTTTCTTTATCCTCGCAAATGTGGGTCTGAATGGAGCGGGCGTGTTCTATAATGCCCTTCTGCCGCATATGGGTACTGATGATGAGATGGATGATATCTCAAACCGAGCCTTCGCCTACGGTTACATCGGAGGAGGAATACTCCTGCTCGTACATTTCATCCTAGTCTTGGGTGTAGGAGGAGATTTCGTCATTAGGATGTGCTTGGCTTCTGCCGGAGTTTGGTGGTACGGTTTCGCACTTCTGACCTTCAAGTATGTTCCAGAGCCGCCTATTGAGGGCGAAGAGGAATACATCGACTTGAAATCAGCTTACAAGCAGGTATTCCAGACTCTGAAGGAAGTTAGTAAATTCCGAACTCTCTTCATCTACATGCTAGCCTATTTCTTCTTCATCGATGGGATCAACAGCGTCACAGCCTTGGGTGGGGTTTTCGGCGCCACTGTTCTCGGAATCAGCACTACAGAGTTGATGATTACCATCCTAGCAATTCAGTTTGTTGCTTGGCCAAGCGCACTATACTTCACCAAACTATCCGCCAAGTGGGGAACTAAGCAGGCCCTGACATTCTCATTGGTCGGTTGGGTCATTTTGTGTTTTGCTGCTCTTGCCTTCGCACCTCTTGCCCTAGACTCTCACGAACAGTACGATGTGCTGGTAGAATGGGACTACAATGACGATGGCACTCCAGACTCAGAAAACTGGGACGGCGACTGGTTCACCAACGACGAGGAGGCTGCAGCAGGTACCGATCCTCTAGATTACAATGATAACCCATCTGACCTGCCTCAGACATGGCTCCAACAGAGGCTGAGTTCAAGCGGTTCCTATGTCGTCTATGTCAACTGGAATGCTCATGAGATAGCTCAGAAGGCGGATTTCTCAGATACTCAGTTCGACGAGCAGGGATGGGCGACTACATTCTCCGCGACTCTGCCTGTGGAGATCGACAATAGGAGTGGACTGTATGGGTGGACTTGGGGTGAGGCCGAGAATGAACCTCACTTCGTATCCGGAGTCAGTGCTGAGCAAGTTCAATCCCTGCTAGACTCAATGGCTGGCTCAAGATTCAGTGCCAGTGTTGCTGGAGGTCCACTGGACTCATCCTCGGCCTTGGGAATTGATCACCCGACTAATTTGGGAGACGGCCCTATAGATGTAATTCCAGATACTGCTAGGAAGGTAGTCTGGGGCCCTCTCGGACTCTCTGTTGGCCTCCAGTTCTTGCTTCTAGGATGCGGTATGGGAACCCTTCTGGGTGGCTCACAGGGCCTGTCTAGGAGTATGTTCGGACAAATGGTACCAGAAACTCGCAGTGCTGAGTTCTTCGGCTTCTTCGGCTTCTTCGGCAAGGTCGCCGCTCTAATCGGACCATTGCTGTACGCAACCCTGACTGTGATGTACGACAGCAGAGTTGGAGTACTCAGTATCTCCATGCTAATTCTGATTGGAGCATATATGATGCGAATGGTCGATGTCGAGGATGGCAGAGCTGCAGCTAGGGCTGAGGACGCAAGGAATAGAGGAATCAGCCTCGACTAGTCAACCTGTCAAGAATTAGTGCGGCCTCTAGCAGAATCAAGACAGGACCGCCCACAAGGAAGAGTGAGAGCGGGTCAGGAGGAGACAGCAGGGCACCGAATGCAAGAGCGGAGAACCACATTATCTCTCGATTATTGGCGATACTCGTTCGTTCGATAATGTCATAACGAAGCATCAGAAGAACAGCCAAGGGAACCTGAAATCCGACCACCGATGCGAAGAACAGCCCGACGATGAAACCAATCCACGCTTGCAACTGCCAGGTGGATTCCAACCCGGAAGCAGCCGCATCCTCGGACAGGTATTCAAGCAGCATGGGGATGAGAATGCCATCCGAGTAAGCAGCCCCCGCTGCGGCAAGAGCGGTCATGCTCAGCAGGACGAATAGAAGCCCCCCTACTCCTCCTCCGGTTGGAACGAATTTCTTCCTGTACGCTTCGGATAGAATCCTGCGACCGTTCCAACCAAAATCAATCAGAATAGTCAGGACAATGCAAGCGATTCCAATATTGGCAGCAATCCTGAGCCTGAGTAGAACCGCCTCCATGGGCTGGAGTATGATGATGTGGACTCCGTCGGGAAGATATCCGTCATTGGCGATTAACCACTCGATGATTTCTGCGGCAGCGGGATATCCGCCTACGAAACCGACTAGGAAGACTGCCACCAGTAGGTACAACCTACCTCTCATGTGCTCAATTAACCCTCTCAAGGCGGCGCGAGGAAGGAGATCCCCTGTGCCTTCGTCCATGTATCGTGTAGGCGTACCGTTCGTGAATACATCGCTGAGCGGATTTACTTACGGACGATGATGGTCAATAGGTCATTATCCTTCAGAACATGGTCTAGTCCCACTCTCTGCCAGTCAAACTTGGCACTGGGCCCCTTCACCCTAGCATATCGAAACTTGCGTACGAAGTCACGATGCAATTTGGTGCATACCTCCCTAACCGTCGAAGTATCCTTTACAATCAATGGTTCGATCAAATCAGCATCCTGACCTTGGGGCTTGAGGTATATCGACATGAAATTCAGATTATCGAATATGAAGTCCTTCATATCCTCGATTCCTTCACCAGTCTTGGCCGACACCTCAAGCACAGGCCAACCATCAGGTAGCATATCTCTGGTCCTCTTGATATCCTTCTTCGTGGCCAGATCGATCTTGTTCAGAACCACCACTGCACGACTGTAGATGCGACTACCCGCTAGAGTGTCGACGATATGGTCATCGGTGACATTGGTACGCAGGGTAACGGTAGCAGAAACGATCCCGAAACTGCGTACGATTCCTCGTATCTCATCCTCTGTAAGATTGGTTTGTTCCACAGTAGAGCGAACAACTATCCCTCCTCTCTTGGTTCTAGTAATGAACACCTGAGGAGGCTGTTGGTTCAGTCTCATTCCGGATTTCCAAAGCTCTCTGTCTAGAATGTCGAAATGAGACTCCTGAAATGGGTCCACTACATACAGGACCATGTCGGAGCTACGAATGACATTCAGAATCTCTCTTCCTCTGCCCTTACCGTCTGCTGCACCCTTGATTAGGCCGGGTAGGTCGAGAATCTGAATTTTGGCACCTCGATGCTCCATCAGTCCCGGGATGCAAGTCAGGGTTGTGAAGGCAAACTCGCCAACATGCGAGTCGGCTTCGGTTAACTGGGAGATCAAACTGGATTTTCCCACACTAGGGAATCCAACTAGTGCAACTGAAGCATCCCCTGATTTCTTCACCTCGAAACCAGGACCTCCACCACTCGACTTAGCATGGGCCTGAGCCTTTTCCTTGCGTGCCTTGAGAGCGGCTATCTTGGCCTTAAGTTTCCCAATGTGGCCCTGAGTTGACTTGTTGTATTTGGTCTTCCCAATCTCTTCCTCAAGGGATTGAATCTGTTCCTCAATGGTGGCCAAGGGGTTGCCTCCTGCTCTCCAGCGAATCCGACGCCCAGCCCCGGGTTATTGAATCCGGTGGCATCTCATCGCCTGTCAAAGCCGAGCGAGGGTTCTTTGCGTACCGCCCATTGGTTAGTATGAGGGGAGCCGATGGCCGACATCATCCTGCAACTGGTCGACAGAACAGCCCTCCGAAGACTGCTCTCTATACCCTTAGAGGGGTTGCTTGATGGGATGAGTTCTCAATCCCTAAGGAACCTCAGACCCAATGCCGATCCGAGATTCCACCGGCCATTCGATGTCGATCTGGAGGGGGACATACTCGAGTGGTTCGATTCCAACGAGGATATTGACCGCTCGGCATCACTATCTAATCAAAATCTGAATGAGAGTCCTACTAGCGAATTAGCATTGAATCTGGCCCACTGGTGTTCTCTAGGGGAATGGCGATGCTGGGAGGCCAGACTCTTCCTATATGTCGAACCTCTCCTAGACAGAGACATTTCTGCATTTGAGTTCCTAAGTTATGTGATGTGGACGGAGTTATCAGATGTCTTAGCCTCCTTAGACAGGGTGTCGTACTCGGAATCTGTGGTTCTAGATTGGATGGGCAGAAGGCAGGAGCTGGGCGAGACCATGGAACCCTCAGAAGACCCGAGAATTCTCCCGACTATGGAAGCACACAGATCTTCCAGCGATTCCCTGTTCTTATTCCTAGAGCGACACAGGGGAGAGGATCTTTCCATGCTGATAGGGAGGGAGTTTCTCGAACCTACTGCATGGACTCTCGATTCGACCTCTCTGATTGATGTGATGGAGGTGGAGGCTTGACTGAGTTGCCCCTAACTCCCCTCCCTCCTGAATCGCCCCCCACTCCTGGAGTTGTCATTCTAGGCCGCTTCCAACCATTCCACCGCGGTCACGAATTACTGCTGATTGCTGCAGAGGAGTGGCGCCGGGAAAACGCAGCGAATCTGCCACTAATTATTGCGATCGGCTCTTCCAACAGAGAGGAGTCACTTCAGAATCCATGGAGCGCTGACGAGAGGTCAGCTATGATTCAGGCGTGGTTATTCGAGTCGGGATACGAAGATTTCACAATAGTGCCTATCCCTGATATCGAGGATCCTCCGAACTGGGTCGCTCATGCAGAAAAGTATCACGGCACTGCTGGAATCTTATTCACTAGTGATGTTCCATCAGCCGAACTCTACGCAGTTTCAGGATGGCAAATACTGACAGTACCGCTTGAGCACCGAGAGAGCTTCGAGGGATGGAGAGTCAGGGAGACTGCTAGGATGCTTTCGACGGTTGGGGACGAGGATGCTGTCCGATCTGTGCTTTCACAGACAATACCTTCTGCTGTAGTCAATTATCTCGTCAGCAATGACGCCCTGCGACGCCTCGCCTTCCTGGGCGAGGGCGGAGAGCCAGTTGGTTGATTACCAGGTCCCAACAAATGTGCAGGAACCATCACAGGTATCGCTGATAAGTCCCGATTCGAGATAATCGAAGGCCATGTTGTAAGCTGCTGGTAGTCCACCTAGGGCGCCGTGCGCCTGCCCGTGATAATCCAGTGATCCGGCTAAGTTACCCTCGGGAACTGCGGGGAATCCTCCATCGAAGTACGCCACCCCTGAGCCACTGAGCGGCCCGGAATCTACCTCGATTCCCCATGGATGCCAGGCCGAGGCCTCTAGGTTACCCAATCCAGCAGTCCTAACTGCCCTATCGCAACTGAGTGTAGAAACTTGGAAATCGTTCATTGAGGTAATGTACAGCATTTCGAACGGATGAACCATCCCCTCTAATCCCTCATTATGGAACGGCAGGAAGGTCTCAGCATCAGTAGAGTCCCAAAGCGACTGCATAGCCGCAATCATCAGCCCTCTATCATTCCTTGACGGGTAGGCAATAACCTCTGAGAACAGAATGTCAAAACTCGTATAATGTGTCGATCTCTCAATCTGGTGGGTGAAGGAGGAACCTCCCACCCAGAGAACCCCTCGGTCAACCTCGGGCACCATGGCCATTAGGGCAGGACCGCGTAGCCCGCCGAACGAAACCCCGTAGTAGTCTACATTCGACACATCGACAAGATTCGAACCTTCATGATGGAACCATTCAATGTCTGAGCACACACCTGTGAATGTCCTAATCATTGCTAGATTATTGATTATTGACTGCATGTGCCTCTCTTGCTGATGCTGGAAGTACTCGACATTGATCAGAGAATAGGTCAGAGCGTCGTAGTCATTGTCGTGACTCCATCCCTTCCAATCGGTTCCAATCATCACTCTACCAGTCATATTTGCACTGTTACCCGAACCAGCTACCATGCCATCTCCGCTACCCATGAATCCATGCCCGAGAACTGTCATCAGCCCAGTGCTGCCTTCATCAACGAGAACTTGAGGTATCAGAATCGTAACAACAACCTCTCTGAATTCGATGAATTCCGGTGCACCCGAAGAATCTCTACGCATAGTTGAGGGCGGAGAGTCGGACTCCATGTACTGAGGAGTTGTCACCGTCCCTCGGAGTAACCTGAATGTGGTATTATCCTCGCCGTAGTTTTCGATAACCTCGGTGATATTGCATCCTATCCCACTCTCACCCAGCCGCTGCTCCGCATCGTCTCGCATGGCGACCATGTCCTGTAGAGTAGAGGCAGTGGAGGCCGTATGGAAGAACCAAGCTGCCTGCAACTCACCCCTCTCTACACCTGCTTCGCCAAGTGCTTCAAACAGCCCCTCATACTGATTCCTTTGACTTTCAATCTGCTCAGAGTCTGTACTCAACCCGTCTCTGAGGGCTACGAAGGCCTGAGAACCTTCTATCGCATTACCATCAGAATCTACGAGGTTGCGGTATGCAACTCCATACGAAGCATCATGATTCAGACCCCTTACAGTACGGACATAGACGAAAGTAGGCTCGTCGTCCTGGCTCCTCTGGTCAAGCTCTACCCAGTGAGGTAGTTTCTCACCTGTAGCTAAATCAATCAATACTGTCTCGTGATCGCCACTCAGAGATTCTCCTATGCTGTTATGTCCAGCGAGTCCGGTTATGTCAGGCACAACATCAAAGGTCGTAAAAATCTGAGTCGATGGGCTGTACCCGTCCAGTCTGTTTAGCATATGGAATTCTCCTGATTCCACAGAACCAGAATCGGGTATTGCCTCGCCGGGAATGTCCAACCTGTACCCTGTAGTAGTGGCCTCATCCTGAACTAGGAAAGCGGGCGCTGGGAAAGGTAGCATGCAGTGGTGAGGGTTGACATCATCGCAGAACTCAGACTTCGAGTCCAGATTTACATCGGGCCCCTCCGGCTCAGGCTCGGCGTAAACACAGGACCTGTCCGAAACCGTTGCATCAGGGTTGTAATTCTCTGCATTTTCATCCATACAGCCAGGAATCTCTTCCGGTTCTTCCTCAATATCCGCATCACCGGCACAGCCGGATAGCAGCATGCATGTCACTAGCAATATGGAGATTCTCGCCTTCGCCCTCTCATTCATGCCTTGCCTCATGCTAGCAGGGGTTATCAATTACCCGTTAGGAAGTTAGCATTCTGTGGAAGTGATGCACTCCAGTTTCTCTAGTTGGGGAATATCTCCCTCTGTCGTAAGCACCCGATTTTACCCCTCTGTGCGTCGCCTCAACGATGTCTTGGTCTTCTGCTTCCACCTTGTCGAGATCACCTCCAGCACCTGCTCCTAACTTTGAATGGTCCCAGACGAAGCCGTGGTAAACGATTCGGGTTCGGCCAACAGAGAGTGGAATGACTAGATTGACCGACAACCCCCAGGGATAGAAGTTCAGCATCAAACCCGGGTACAGCCAGTAGTAGTATGCCGCTATTCTCTGGCCGTAATCTGGAGATGACTCAGGCAAACTGAAACAGGACTCGCTGTCTGAGGCTACTCCAATCTGTAACACTCCGCCCTCGAACAACTCGGTGCTATATGAGTCGTAATCTAGCTCCCCGTGCAAATCCCCATGGACATAAGGAATGTGAAAACCTTCGAGGTAATTATCAACATACAGCGCCCAATTAGCATCGATTTCGTAAGTACGGTGGCGCGACGGATCGTGTTGGAACGATTCTATCGGCATCCAGCCTATCCTAGCCTCAAGCTCTTCCAGACAGTCGTTGAAACGAATCGGATTACTTCCTGCGAACAGCAGTCCTTTCCAACGCTTTAGGTCGAACGATGAAAGATCGTCAGAAAGACTAGGAAAGTCCTCGACATCTTCGAACTCCGGCATGTTGCGCATACAACCGTCTAGGCCGAAGGTCCGACCGTGGTAGCCACACTTCAGAGTCGAAGCGCTACATGCCTCTGTTGCAATGAGCATCCCGCGATGTGTACACACATTGGATAGGCACCTGATGACAGCATCTCGCGTCAGTAGCATCGGCTCGCCGACAAGTGACTCCATGTGTTCGAGTGGGAGTATGTTGTTCTCCGACAATTGATCCTCATGGGCGGCGAAGTGCCAGCATTCTTCGAAACCTGCCACTAAGTCGGTGAATGACTCCTCATCAGTGTAGAACCGGGAGGGCAGCGTATGCGCCTTTCGAATATCCGGATCAATTAGATTGGTCGTCACTCACTCGTCCTCGGCCACTATCACTCTAGCAGCACGTAGGATGCGGTCATGGTACATGTACCCGACTTCGACGATTTCGATAACCGAACCAGGTTTTTCCCCCTCTGGTACTGGGATTGTTGCTATGGCCTCCATAGTCGTTGGATCGAAGGCTGAACCGACCTCAATCTTGATCACCCCCTCTGATTCGAGGGCTGCTCTGGCCCCCTCTAGGGTTAGTCTAACGCCCTCGCTTAGTGAATGTGAATCATCTCCCTCTCCAGCCCCTAGAGCCTTCTCAAGACTGTCGAGAAGAGGAAGCATCCTCAGAGCAAGAGACATGCCACCGTATCTGATTGCGTCTGAACGGTCACGAGCAGCCCTCTGCCTGACATTGACCATCTCTGCGGCGGAATACTGCAATTCCTTTTCCAATTCCTCCACTCTAGCCTCTAGGGCAGCCATAGGGTCAACTTCCTCCTCAAGCTCCCCCTCTTCCTTGGTCTCTACTGGCTCATCCGTCACATCATCACGTCCCATTCCACATTCAATAATCCGATGGTCATCCTATTCTGCGTAGAAGTACTCGCCAGAAGCCTTCTGCTCCCTGTCTTTTACGCTATCAGTCTTGTTGATTCTCGGGCGATGTGAGTCATGGTCACGACGGAAGGTGACACCAACTTCTGAAAGGAATCTGTTCATACCTTTTCTGAGGCTTAGAGGTCCTATAGCATCACCATTCTGCCCCCCCTCGCCCTCGAATACTAGAAGAGAATCAGAGACGATATCGATGAAATAGATATCATGGTCGATAACCATGGCCGCCTTCTCGTTGCTTTCCATGGTACGACGGATTGCCTTGGCAGCTTCCATCCTAGCATTCGCATCAAGATGGGCGCTAGGCTCGTCCAGTAGGTACAAATCAGCCTCCTTACCTAAGCAGATAGCTATGCTGACAGCCTGCAACTCGCCTCCTGACAACTTCTTCGCGCGCAACTCCAGCATCCTGTCGACCTGTAGTGTGCGAATAACCTGAGTGTTGAATTCACCCGTCCTCCACTTGTTGCCAAGTTCGGTGTCTAACCAGTCCTGCACAGTCCCCTCAAAGTCGGTATTCACATGCTGGGGTTTGTAGGAGACCTTCGCATCCATCGTGCACCAGCCTTCATCAGGGTCAATTTCTCCAGCGATAATCTTGACCAGAGTGGTCTTACCAGTAGCATTAGGACCGACGACCCCAACCACTTCAGCCGACTTCACCTCTCCTTCACCGGTCTCAAGTCTGAAGTCCCCGAGAGTCTTCTCAATCCCGCCCCACTTCAGTATTGGCGAGCCAATATCCTCGCCCCTAGTACGCCCTCTGAGGAAGCTAATCGGTTTGTCGCGAATTCTGATGTTCTCCTCAGGGAGAAAACCATCGAGATAGGAGTTGATGGCAGTTCTGGTCGAGCGTGGAGGAGTGAAAATCCCGTAGGCTGCACGCTCACCATACACAACATGAAGGAGGCCGCACAGAACATCGAGGATTGCAAGGTCGTGCTCGACCACTAGGACCCTTTTTCCTTTCTCAGCAAGGTCTTGGATGATCTTGACTACTCGCATCCTCTCATGGATGTCCAAGTATGAAGAAGGCTCATCGAAGAAGTATACTTCAGCCTCTTTGAGCAGGGTTGCACAGATTGCCACACGTTGCAACTCTCCACCTGACAGACCTCCGAGTTTGCGCCCTAGGACATGATTGATGGCGAGCAGTTCTGCATACTCTTGCAATTGATCTCTGTCATCCACCCGCTCGAGCAGTTCCCTTACATCGCCATCAAATATCTTCGGCAACTTATCGATATACTGCGGTTTGACTGCTATACTCACTCCTTCTGAGGCTACTAGACTCAGGTAGTCTCGCAACTCACCTCTAGGAAATGATTCCAGGACTTCCTCCCATTCTCTCGAGTTAATGGTCCAGTCTCCGAGATTAGGTTGAATCGTACCTGCCAGCAGATTGACCGCCGTTGACTTGCCCATCCCATTGGGCCCTAGGATTCCAACCACCTGCTCCTCTCTCGGAGCAGGGAGTCGGAACAGGCGGAATCCATTCTCTCCGTAGCGATGAGTCATCTCGCCATCCAACTCCTCTGGGAGATTGGTTATGATGAGAGCATCGAAGGGGCATTTCACAACGCAGATTCCGCAGCCAATGCACAATGGTTCAGAGACAAGGGGCTTCCCGCTCGAGTCATCCAGAACTATGCACTCAATGCCGTTTCGAACAGGTGGGCAAAATGCCCAGCACTCCGCATTGCACTTCTTGGGCTGGCAGCGATCTTCGAGTAGAACTGCAACCCTCATGCTCTTTACCCCGTGATGAATTATTCAATACTTCTTCCATTGGCTAGCCGTCGGCAGCCGCTTCTGCTCAGAGAGCGAGAAAGCGGTAGCGGATGTATACATACGCGGCGAAAACCATCTTTTCGGTCTTTGAGAGTTGCACCCTCTCGGTGAAAACATCGCCACCATTCTTCTCGATCTTCTTGAGTATTGATTGATAGAAAGTAGCCATTGCTGCGGGTGAATACCGCGACCTACGATCGAGAAGCGGGAGCAGTTTGAATGCCTTCTCCTTGTATTGATTGCATTTCTCTATGTACTCCTCGACGAAAGGCTTCCAGCCGGGATGTTCTAGCAACCCGATTCCACTCTTCACATCATCCTCAGAGATGCCGTACTTGGCGAGATCATCGAGCGGCAGGTATATTCTGTCTCTTTCTGCATCCTCAGCGACATCTCTCAGGATGTTGGTGAGCTGCATGAAAACGCCCCACGACTCAGCATATTCTCTCGCTCGATGGTCGTCGTAGCCGTAGATTTCGATGCAGACCAGTCCAACAGTTGAGGCGACCCTGTAGCAGTAAGAGTACAGATCCTCAAAGGTCTGGTATCGGTTGCGGTGGAAGTCATCTTCCATTCCACTAATCATGTCGTCGAGGAACTGACGAGGGAGTGAGAAATTCTCCACTGTATCCTTCATCGCCATAAAGATAGGATCGGTCGAGGTCACATCATCGTAAGCGCTGGATAACTTCTTCCTATAGTAGAACAACTGCGACATCTTGTCATTGTAGGTGGATCGCTCAACGACAGGGCGACCGGGGCTCAGTGACTCAATCTGCTCACGATAATCTACAGATTCCTTCTCCTCAGAGGAACCCCCGGGAAAGATATCTTCGTAATCTCCATCGGCTATGTCGTCAGCCCTGCGGCAGAAGGCATAGTAGGCCATTATCGCCCTTCTCTCATAGTCTGGTAGATACTTGAACGAATGATAGAAATTGCCAGCCTCCCTTCTTGTTAACTCCTCGCAGTAGTCGTAAGCGGTGTCAATCATCTCTTGAGGAACCTCGGGCTCAGTCCAGATTGCAGCATCGATGTGCCTGAACGGATTAACCAATTCTCCTCTAGTTCCGATTACACCCATAAACAGGGCCCCTTCCCTGACGGCTTCGAGTGCGGTGATACTGATTACGCGAACAGCCTCCTTGGTTATGGTGACTGCAGATCGAACTCTCTCTAGGCCACTGGCAGGGACCTCGTCATAGTCATACACAGATATGCTACGCTCATCGTACTCCGAGCCCCCAAGGGCCGAACCGGATTGCTGCTGCCGTGGCATTCTGCTCGTGGCTAGCGACCAGAGCCCACCTTTGAAACTCACCCTCGGGCGCGCGAGACATGCGTCAAAGCATCAACATCAGCGCAGTGGCACGAAAATCAACTTCGCCCAGCCATTCCGGCTCTGTTTAGCAATTTTGAACTGGAACCTGGGAAGGGTACGGCCACAGCGACCTGCTTGAGAACCTCTTTAATCTCGTCCCTAGATATCTTGATTCGCTCTTCTGGATTGAGTACATTACCCAACCTTAACTTCTCAAGGGTCCTGTATGCAATTAATACGGGAAGCATGCATGCTCCGCGAAGTCTGAATTGCGAGTGTGGCAGCATCCCGATGTATTCTATAGCGGCTTCGAGATGATCTGCGGTCAAATCCAGATATCGAGAGTACAATGGTCTGAATCTCTCAATATTACCGGGTTCTAAGAGATCCGAGGCAGAGAGTTCGAATTCAGACAAGACTGGAGAGGGGATGTAACAGCGTCCCATTGCCAAATCCTCGGGTATATCGCGCAGGATGTTAATCATCTGCAACGCCTTGCCAAATCGAACAGCTAAATCGTAGATTCTAACCTTATCCTCCTCTCCAAGATCGAACAAGTGCCCCAATGAAACGCTGGTCCAGAACTCACCTACGCTACCGGCCACGCGGTAGGCGTAGTCATCTAGCTCGGAATCATCCTGCAGTGATACCATGTTCTCCGAACTCGCGTCGGAAAACCTCTCTAAATCGAGTGTCTGACCACTGATGATTATGTCTAGGCAGCGCCTGATTCGATTTTGATCCTCATCCGAGAATCTACTCAAACAGGAGACCGACGATTCCACTACCTCTAGTAACCTCGCCTCAGCGGGATTACGCTGTACTGCGGACAACTTGCTCAAATCCGGTAGCTCTTCTTCGGCCCCTTGGACGAAGTCGCCGTACTGTTTGAGCCAGCCAAGTCTGTCGGAGGTAGAGCCTCGTTCTGAGTCTGCTATAGTGTCAGAAGTTCTAGCTAGAAGGTACAGTAGCCCGACCTGAGACCGAATCTTCGATGGGAGCTTACCAAGACTGAGGTAGAAAGATCTCGAAGTACCCTCGAGTATCTTGTCCAACTCCGGGTTGAGCAACTCGGCCATACTATCTCCCGTGTCGGCTCAGCCGACACATCATCTAAGACTCTCGCAGTCCGGCTTCTACCAAGACTCGTAACAAAACCTCTCCAATCTTAGAGGGATCTCTAGCTATGTGAATACCTGCCGCCTCGAATGCAGCAAACTTCTCCTCAGCGGTACCTTTCCCTCCAGAGATGATGGCGCCTGCGTGACCCATTCTCTTGCCAGGTGGAGCAGTCGCCCCGGCCACGAAGCCGACAATCGGCTTGCTGAAGTTGTCTGCGACCCAAGCCGCTGCATCCTCCTCGGCAGTACCACCAATCTCGCCAATCATCACGACTGCCTCAGTCTCAGGGTCTTCCTCGAAAGCCGCTAGGCAGTCGATGAATCCGGTTCCACTGACAGGGTCGCCACCAATTCCGATACATGTGGTCTGACCTTCACCTACACTCATCGTCTGAGCCACTGCCTCGTATGTGAGCGTACCAGATTTTGAGATTATACCGATTCTGCCCTTGGCGTGGATGTATCCAGGCATGATTCCGACCTTGCAACCCCCATCTTCTCCGGGGGTGATGATTCCCGGACAGTTTGGACCAATCAGCCTGATTCCGGGTATCTTTGAGATATGTCCGACGCATCGGACCATATCGAGGGTTGGGATGCCCTCAGTGATACAAACTATCAATCCCCCTCCCTTGATTTCATTGAACGCATCGGCAGCTTCGATGATTGCCGAGGCCGCGAATCTAGCTGGTACGTAAATCACGCTAACATCAGCATCAGTTTGGGAGATTGCTTCTGACATGCCATTGAACACAGGGACATCACGACCGGGTAGTTCAACCACCTGCCCTCCCTTGCCGGGGGTGACTCCACCTACCACATCGGTTCCGTACTCTATCATCCGGGTAGCGTGAAATGTGCCTTGACTTCCAGTGATGCCCTGAACTAGGACTTTGCTCGCTTCATCAATCCAGATGCTCAAACCCTCGCCCCCTCTAGTGCTGCGACAATCGCTTCAGCTCCCTCGGCTAGTGTACTCACAGTAGTGACTTCCAAGGAACTCTCCTCCAGGACAGTCCTGCCTTCGACATGATTGGTGCCAGAGAATCTGACCACAAGTGGAACCGACAAACCGACCTCTCTGGATGCATCAATAATGCTTCTAGCCACCATATCGCAGCGGATGATGCCTCCGAAGATATTCACTAGAATGCCTTCCACATTAGGATCTTCTAGAATGATACCGAATGCAGTAGTGATTGATTCCTTATTGGCCCCTCCTCCGATATCTAGGAAGTTGGCGGGCTCACCACCNTACAGTTTGATGACATCCATCGATGCCATTGCAAGGCCAGCGCCGTTGACGAGGCAACCAATGTCCCCGTCGAGTTTGACATAGGATAGGCCTGACTGATTGGCTCTAACCTCGACCTCTTCCTCTTCGGACAAATCTCGCATTTCCGTTCTCCATGGATGTCTGAATGAGGCACTGTCATCGAAACTAATCTTGGAATCAAGTGCAATCATTGAATCATCCGCGGCTCTGACCAGGGGGTTGATCTCAATCATCGAGCAGTCTCTACTGACGAACATAGAAACTAGACGCTCAAGCATCTCGGTGAAGGAGTCGTGCGAGGTTCCTGAGAGTCCGAGCGATTCAGCCATCGAGCTGCTAGCTCCAGGGAGAAGTTTCCCGGATGAGTCGGCCCAAGCCTTGTGAATGGCCTCAGGCGTATTCTCTGCAACCTCCTCAATATCCACCCCTCCCTCGGTTGAAGCCATTACTAGGATAGCATCCTCCTCGCGGTCGATGAGGATGGCCAGATAGTACTCATGAGCGATCTCGCAACCAGCCTCGATATACAGGTTGTTCACTAATTTCCCATCCTGGCCGGTCTGCTTGGTCACCAGTAGGTTACCGAGGATGTTGGAGGCGTAATCGCGAACCTGTCCCTTGTCGAAAGCTATCTTTACGCCTCCTTCCATTACTAGTTCGCCACTATTGGGATCATACAGTGTACCCTTGCCACGGCCTCCGGCATGAATCTGACTCTTTACGGCGACTATCTTGCTTCCCAAGCTATCGTAGGCATCCAAAGCCTGCCTTACAGTAGTACAGTGGACACCGTCTTGGACGGCCACCCCCTCTTCTCTGAATAGCGCCTTACCTTGGTACTCGTGGATGTTCACGCCCGCCCGAGACCTAGTCTGTCTTTCAACGATACGCATCGGGATTGTGCAAGACGCAGACGCGAAGTGCTCAAACGCAGCCGCACTCACGGAAGGTCATGGATGTCATAGTACTGGCCGGTGGCTTTGGCACTAGGCTGCGACCGTGGACAGAGGGGCGCGCCAAACCACTGCTACCACTTCTCGACAAGACCCTGCTGGAGCGGGTGGTCGAGGCAGTTCCTCCAGAGATGGTCGACAGAGTAGTGGTCGCTGCTGGATATGGAATTGACGAGATGGAATCTTTCTTCGAAGGCTCGAGCATGCCCTATGAGGTCGTTCTATCAATTGAGCAAGAGGCCATGGGGACAGGTGGCGCGGTGGCGTTGGCACGGCAGCATCTCAGCGGAGAGGGACCAGTTCTCGTGCTCAATGGGGACCTAATCTCAAGTGTTGATGTGGCCGCTCTGGCAGTTCATCATGCGGCAACAGGTGCCAAGGCCACACTCTCTCTTTGGGAGGTCAAGGACCCTAGTCGCTTCGGCGTATGCGATCTCGATGAGACGGGCATGATTGGTAGGTTCCAAGAGAAACCGGAGCCAGGCACAGAGTTCTCGAATCTAATCAATGCAGGGTGCTACCTAATCGAGCGCGATGTGTTGAGTAATCTTTCCAGCGACAAGCACAGCATGGAGCGAGAGGTCTTCCCCGGTCTCGCTGAAACAGGAGAGATGGCCGGCCTTGCGTTCACTGGCTACTTTGTCGATGCAGGTACTCCAGACTCGTTCATCGAGGCCGCACAGGTCTGCATAGCAAACGGTCGCCACGATACCGGACACATACAGGGAGATTGCTGGTTCGGTGACGAATCCGTTTGCTTAGGAGAGGTAAGTGGGAGTGCTATCGGCCCGGAATCGACTATCGGCGAAGGTGCATCTCTGGTGGATTGCGTGGTCCTCGAGGGTGCTAGAATAGGAGCACGAGCCAAACTCAATAGATGCCTTGTAGGCATGGGTGCCACCATCTCAGAGGATTCGGAACTCTCCGACCTTGTCTTAGGTCATGGAGATTCAGCCTAGTGCCATAACAACTCTCAAACACCAAGTTAGGTTTGACATCACAATGTCTTACGACCAATGGGAGAAGGCGAAGCGCACGAGAACCATCTCGATTAACACCAACTTCGAGGGAGAGTCACCAGATGCTTGACTCCGTAATCGAGTTGGCACACAGCGAGTTAGTGGCCTACTTTGGGATGATTCTGATACTCAGTGCCTTCTTTCTTGAGACCCGGGACATCCTGCACAGCAAGGAGCGCCCCTACCTGATACTCATGGCCCTCGGCTCCGGACTCCTTGCCGTCCGGGCGTACCTCATAGACGAGTGGGCCTTCTTCATTCTGGAGGTAGCCTGGTTCGCTGCCGCTGCGCTCGGTCTGTGGTCGCTGGGAACCGCTCTAAGACAATAGCAATGCCCCGATAGTTTCTCCATTCCCCGGCACGGTCAAAGGGAACTCACCGCTCGCGGTATCGTGAGCAACTCTCTTGTCGTTGTCAACTTCAAGACCTACCAGACGGCTC
>NZWD01000043.1 GCA_002698225.1 Methanobacteriota archaeon
TGACTTGAGAGGAATTCCGCGGGGGCTTTCTTCTGTGCCCTCCTCTAGCAATGATTCTGCATCATTATTGCCATTCTCGTACACGAAGAACCCCCTAGTAGAGACTGGGTGACCCGCCTCCCTGAGCATCCACTGGTAAATCGCCATCTGGCGGATGTATGCTCCCTTGTATATGTCCTCAAGGAATAATTCGGCAGTAATCTGTGCATTGGTGGCTGTGGACTTGTAATCTACCACATACCATTCCTCTTCGCCTTCATTTGATACCCATATATCGTCAACTGCACCTGTAATCAACAAGCCATTTTTCTGGACCCTGACACCTTTGAAATTCTGCCTCCATTCATCCATCATCGCATGTTGGAGGGGAACCATGTGGCCCAATCCATTAGCTGTCATGTAGGGATGAGGAGTTCCTGACTCGCGGTGAGAGTCGAATTCCTTCTTCAGTAACGAGTCCACGAGGGTGTTCAGTAGGAATGCGGGGATTCCCGGGCGCCCAATGCCTGCTACTCTGTCTAGCCAGAAGCATTTGGGACAACTGTGTAATAACTCCAATTTCGATCTGCTTATCGGGAACGGTGAAGGCGAATTCTCGTTCCCATACATGGAAGTTGGGCGTGATCTTTTCCGGTACTTCTTCCGCTCAGTTGTTACCATGTATGGGGTTTGGATATACTGGTTATCTAAACATTAGGAAAGAAATGATTGGGTTTATATCTTGACAATGTTGACTAGAGTCATGCAATGGAATGTAGTAGTTAGTGAAGAAATTGAAGATATCGAAGAAGATCTGGGTGTGATTAATTGGCCTAAATCCTTCTCCAGTCGACCGGGGTTAGTACAACAGGTCAACAAATCAAGAGAAGAAGATTGGTTGGTTTACAGGGCTAGTCTCACACATGGTAGGTTAGATGGTAAGGATGTGTGGGCTCAAGAAATAATCAAAATCACTAGAAATGATCGCAAGCACAAATGGACCCAATTCGATGTAGTTCAATCCGAATTAATCCACGATGATGAGGACAAATTGGGTCTTGTCACAATCGTAAATGAGAGGATTGAGGATAATTGGAGTGTTTTTGGGAGATTGATGTATTCAAATCATAATGGGAAGGATTGCTGGACCATTTCTATGGTAAAAAATGATGATCCGCGAGAATCTGAATCACTCATGTAAGTTGGAAGCTGCGGCCTCGATCTCGACCAGTAGCTGCTCGTAGTCGTTCACCACAGGGTACTGAGGGAACTCCTCGACAACATTACTCGGAGGGTTGAGCAGAATGCCTGCATTAGAAGCAGCAAGCATCGATGTGTCGTTGTATGAATCGCCAGATGAAATGACATTGAAGTTGAGTCCTCTCAAAGCCTCGACAGCGTGGCGCTTCTGGTCCTCCATTCTGATTGTCCATCCAGTGACTCTGCGTGACTCCTCATCGACTTCGAGTGTGTGGCACAGAATAGTTGGGCGTCCGAGCTTTTCCATCATCGGTGCGGCGAACTGTGAGAAGGTGTCTGAGAGGATGATGACCTGCCACTTCGACCTCAGGTGGTCGAGGAACTCAACTGCTCCTTCGAGGGGGTCCATGCCCTCGATTGCAGCGCTGATATCATCGATTGTAATTCCGTTTTCATCGAGTATGTCGAGCCTGTATCGCATCAACTTGTCATAGTCAGGTTCGTCCCTAGTAGTCCGGCGAAGTCCCTCGATTCCAGTACGCTCGGCCACATTAACCCAGACCTCTGGCATCAGCACACCCTCTAGGTCAAGGCACACAACGAGCATGATGAGTCGCCTATGGGCCTCGCCTTCAACGTGTTCGTCCCTGTGTGATGCGTATGTTCATCTCGGGCTGGCGAGACGCATGGGCGTGAGCGACAAGAGGCTGCGCAGGCGCACGCCGGTCAGATTCAAGCATGTGCGTGATGATCTGAGCGAGTTGATGAGCTCGGTAGGGCTTGACCTCGACTTGTCTGAGAGTTTTCTAGAAAGGGCTCACTTTGAGGGGCGTGATCTCATCCTAGTAGACCGAGTTCCATTAGGTATGCGTATGGAGACTGATGATGGGCATTCTTGGTTCCCGACACTGAGAGGGATTGTGACTTGGAGGCCGGATCGATGTTGGGCTGCAGTTGACCATGGAGCAATCCCTTTCCTGATGAACGGAGCAGATTGTATGGGAGCTGGCATCCACATGGCTGATCCTTCACTCGAAGAGGGTGACCTAGTTTGGGTTCGCGACCAAGAGCACGGCAAGCCTCTGGCTATGGGATTGGCTCTGGTTAGCGGAGAAGAGATGGTTGAGATGGCCAATGGTAAGGCAATCCAGACTCTGCATTGGGTGGGCGATGACCTCTGGGAGCTTGATGCTTGAGGCATCAGCATTCATTTGCGATGAGTGTGACGCTGTCTCATGCGAAGGCTCGTTGCACTGCTTCTAGTCTCGATGCTTTCACTGTCTGTGAGCGCTGCTGGACAGAGCGGAGTGAACGACTCTACCAGCCTGGAAGGAACTGGCTTAGCAGCCACGCAGTACGATGATATGGCTTATGGCGGCACGGATTATTCAATGTCTGTCAGCCTTGACGAAGGCAGCGATGTTACCTCGATAGAGTGGATTACCCAGATCTGCATCAATACAGGTGTATGCTTCACACCCGAGACCAACGAGATGTCATCTGATGATGGTACAACCTACACATCGCAAGTCGATGTCGATGATTCTGCCAGCTACATCAACTGGAAGTTCGTTCTGCACCACGAGGACGGTTCACAGTCCGATGTTCCCGAGCAGGGCTTTGGCTGGAAGATCTGGTCCGACTGTTGGTGGGACAACGGCACCTGGGGTGGGCCAAACAGCGATTGTCAGGAAGGTCCAGCGAGTCTGTTACCGGGCTTCGCAGCGTCGGCTGCTGCAGCGGCAATTGCGATGGCAGCCTTGATGGCTCGACGCGACTGAGCCGATATATGGGCGAGGGCGACGACGAGTCGGGATTCATCCACCTCGAGTTCGCAGAACTCCCTGCAGAAGAGATGCTCTCGCGTGCACATTCATTCTACGAGCACATGGATAACAGGCGTACAACTCGTCACTTCTCTGAGCGTGATGTCCCGAGAGAGTTAATCGAGCTGGCAATCAAGACAGCGAGTACTGCTCCCTCAGGAGCTCACCTGCAACCGTGGACTTTCGTTGCCATCTCCAATCCCGAGTTGAAAGCAAGGATTCGCGAGGCTGCTGAATCAGAGGAGAAGACATTCTACGAAGAGCGGATTCCAGAGGCTTGGGAAGAGGTCCTGTCTCCTTTGGGGACAGACCATGTCAAAGATCACATCACTGATGCTCCTTGGATAGTGGTAGTTTTCAGGCAGTCTCAGAGGCAGCGACCTAGTGGTGAGATGGCCCCCACATACTACTCTCAAGAGTCATGCGGAATTGCAAGCGGTTTGTTCATCGCAGCAATCCACAACATGGGTCTGACCACACTCACTCACACACCCTCGCCGATGGGTTTCCTAAGAGAGATACTAGGTCGGCCCGACCACGAGCATGCAATGCTGCTGATGCCTGTGGGATATCCTGCAGATGATGCCAAGGTTCCTGATCTCAATCGTAAGAGCTTGGACGAAGTCTCAGAGATATTCGAATGAGTCACTTTCAGGTTCTGAAAGGGGTCAACGTGCTGTTTATAGACCGTGATTTCGAGAGGGATTCGTGGAGTTCGAAACACTAGGAGAAGATACCGCACTAGCCTCGATATCCACCTTCTCGGGAGGAGGGATAGGAGATCTTGGCATAGAACGCGGTTGTGGTGTTCCAGTAATCTCTGCTTGTGAGATTGTACCTGACAGAGCCGGGCTGATACGCCACAACTACCCTGACACTAGAGTCTTCCAAGGAGATATCTGGGAAATGGCGGGAGAAATCTGTCAGCACTCACTAGAGTCTCTAGACGGGCGTAGGCCCTGGCTAGTCGTGCTCTCTCCTCCCTGTCAGGGAATGTCATCCAACGGTGCAGGCAGGATTAGCACCGCCATCAGGGAAGGAAGGAGGCCAGCTGAAGATGAGCGGAATAGACTGGTAATTCCAGGAGTCAGGATTGTAGAGAATCTGCAACCAGACTGGTTTATTCTCGAGAATGTCAGGAGGATGGAAAACACTGTCATAACGAACGAGGATGGTGAACCAGAGAACATCCTTGATCTTCTAGCCAGAAGACTGCATCCCCTAGGATACACCATCCGCAGTTCAATTATTGATTTCAGAGACCTAGGAGTACCTCACCATAGGCAACGCCTGATTACTGTAGGTTGCAGGCTTCCTCACATCGTCGAAAGCACGCCTCCCGGAACCGTCTTTCACACCTCTGCAACAGAATTGCATCCTGCTGTCACTCATGGAGGTGAAGATCAACCAGCACATGTCACGATGAGAGAGGCAATAGGGCACATGCCAAGTCTAGATTCTCGAGACAAGTTAGTGGATGAAACAGACTCTTACCACCAGATCCCTCAATGGAACGAGAACCACTACTTCTGGATGGAACATACTCCAGAAGGAGAGACGGCATTCAACAACATGACATGTCCAGATTGTGGGTCGGTGGAGAGTGAGAAATCATCGGTCTCTTGTGGAAGTTGTGAGTCTACACTACCGCGACCACAGAAGAGAGGTGAGGACGGTGCAATGCGTTTGATTCGTGGATTCAAGACCAGTTACCGCAGGCTGAAGTGGGATTCTCCTGCAAGCACGATTACGCAGAACAGTGGCGTGATTTCTAGCGATATGAAAGGGCACCCTGAGCAGAATAGGGTACTATCAGTGCGTGAGATACTCCTCCTGAGTACGCTACAGGAGCATCCTGGTACAGAGTACCCCTGGGATGGGCACTACCAATTCACCAGTAAGCGTGAGGATGACAGTGAATTCTACGATGGAGAATTCACGCCGAAGCTGGTTCGACAGGTCATTGGGGAGTCTATTCCGCCTCTGGCTATGGCAAGGATTGTACGACACATAATGAAAGTAGATGGGAGAATGTCACACCTCAATGACACCCAATCGCTTATGTCTATGTGATTGTTGTATTAGATGTGAATCCTCGTCGTGTTGCTGGCGGTCGCGCTGGAAAGCTAGGTGGTCATCGATTTGAGAATGAAGTGGCGATGAATCTAGACCTTCCTCCAGAGTCAGTCGACGGTGGAAATCGGACCAAGATAGACATCGATGGTGCTCCTTACAGTTGTAAACACGGAAGAATCAGTGTGAAGAATCCCTCTGGAATCAATACTCAACTTTTCCTTACGACACCTAATTCGTTCTTGAGCAGTTACGATGTTCCACGAAATGTTCGGGGATTTATCGGACTGTTCTTCGGACAGCCGGATCTGGATGAATTGTATCGGCTTTGCAAGAACTTTGGCGTGGAAATTGATTCTCTAGATGAAAATAGTGAGATTCGTAGACAGAGAATTTTGGCCCCGAACATTCCTAAAAATATTACATCTGAGGCTTTACAATGGCTTAATTCTCAACATCGCGAGATGTTCAGATTACTCTTTGAGAGGGGCTATCGAGACTGGAATGGACGCGTTGACACTCTTGCTTGGGCTTGGTCGAAAGATGATGTTGACTCTGTTGAGTATTATCCGATGGAGAAGCTTAGAGAATTGTATCTCAGATCCAAGTGGGAAGTGGCACCAAATGGCTCCACCCTATGGTGTATGGTGGATGGAAAGAAGCTACTACACCTCCAAATGAAGGGTAGTGGTAAACCGAAGTACATCAGTTGGGGATATCATGGGATGATGTTTCATATTCATTCGACTGGCCTCAAGGTTCTAGATTTGGATGATTGAAATGCAGAGGTGCGGTATCGAGGAGGTCGCAGCCTCTCTGAACTCTGAGGATGTCACTCTAATCTTGGCCCTCAGAGAATCGGAAGACACAGAGATTGTACGGCTTCGCGAGCTTGCTGAGAGCAAAGGCATCCCAGTCATTGAGGGCTCCAAGAGTGACCTGTGGAGGATGGCTCGGCGTAATGATGGTGATGAGCCACCGGGGATTCTCGCACTGGTTGGAAGAAAACCAGATGCAAGTGTCGAGGAGGTTTTCTCAGCTGGAGGACTGGTGTGGCTTCTGGCGGGTGCGCGCTATCCTGTCAACATCGGTTTCACTATCCGAACTGCAGAGGTCAGTGGATCTGATGCGGTATTCGTTGATGGAGATCTCAATCATGATGAGCGAAAGGCTGCTTTTCGGGCCTCGATGAAGGCTCACCGGTTCATGCCAGTTCACTGGGTGGATGGAGATGAGATAGTCGCCAAGGCTCGCGCGGCTGGGTTTAGGGTGATCTCACTCGAGGATACTGGCGACAAGGGGCCATGGGAAGAGGATCTAACTGGTGATGTCATGCTGGTGGTGGGTGGTGAGCGGGATGGAATTCCTGACTCCATTCTCAACGCATCGGACTCGGTGGTTCGTGTACCGATGGCTGGGTTCGTCCCCTCGTACAATCTCCAGGCTCCTATGGCAGTAGTCGCAGCAGAGGCTCTCAGACAAAGAAGCAACTAGATGAGTTTCAGTTCTCCATCCAGTGCTACTCCCGGCTCATGAGTCACAGGCTCCTCTCCCTTTCGTATCACTACGGCCTTGTTGCCCAGTAACTCGTAGCGATTGTCCCTGCACCTGAGGAAAGATCCCTCATACATTCCAATAACGGGAGTGTCGTGAGTCTCATGGAACTCTTTCACTCTCCTCGCCCTGGTCTCTCCGAAGTGCTGGATGAAATCCCCGTCTTCACTCTCGCGGTACCAGATTCCACCGGGATGGTAGTGCGGGTTAATCTGGAACGGAACTACTCCGAAGGTCTCGAAGGAGGGTACCATCTTGACTGCCATATCGTTAGTGGTCTGCATACTCGGGCATGCCACATTGGCTCCAGCACTCACTCCCGCATAGGGTACTCCACGCTCGAGAACAGCTTCACGCACCGCATCAATCAGTCCCAACTCATGCAGCTTGCTGACCAAAAGCCAGGTATTGCCACCGCCCACATAGATTCCTTCCATCTCTTGTATTGCAGATAGTGGATCATCGCACTCATGCAGGCCAACCAACTCGTATCCAGCATCGCCTGCGAACTCGCGCATGCGTGCGGTGTATCCATCATAGTCGTTGGATGCGAATGGTACGAACAAAACGCTCTGGCACTCAGCGAAGTTCTCGGACATCAGGACACTATACACCTGCCTGCGCTCTTCAGTACCTATTCCTCCACTTCCCAAAACCGCCCTCATTCATTCACCCCTAGTGTTGACTGGTCTTCTCGACCTCGGGTGGCACCATGAATACCAATGCTACACCAGATCCCACAACCAGTATCCCGCCTATCCAGTCAGCGGTGCTAAGGGTCTCTCCGAAGATAATGAATCCGTAGAACACCGCCACTATGACAGTGAGATAGGAAAATGCGCTAACCCAGGCTGCATTGGCTTTCTGATATGCCATGGTGATTCCGACCTGGCCTCCCCCTGCACCAATGCCAATTCCGACTAGAGCGGCTAGAGTCTTGGTATCCAAGGAAAATAGGTCTGGTGCGGCTTGTACTATGCTTCCTGCTACACTGGCAATTGCAAACCAGAATACGACGGAAGTTGGAGAATCAGTTGTGCGCAGCTCTCGCACATACATGTAAGCGAACGCAGCGAAGAAACCGGAGCCCAAAGCGAGTAGAGCATCCGGGTCGACTGTACCCAATTCAGGAGAGACGATGAGGACGATTCCAGCGAAGGCTGTGAGGACCAATAGGGCCACACCTGCTGAAACCTTCTCTGCGAGCACCTTGCCAGAAAGCAGTGCCACAAACAGCGGGGCCGTGTACTGCAGAGTCACTGCTTGTCCAATCGGAATCCTTCCTAAGGCAGTGAAGTAGAGGATCATGGCCGTCAAACCGACTGCGCATCGCAGAAACATGGTCTTGCGGTTGTTGACTCTCAGAGTGATACCGCGGCTGGCTGCAAAAGCGGCCACTGCGAAGGCGATTACTGACGAGCGGACCATGATAATCATCCAGACATCAGCATGCATGCTGGTCCACTTGACAAGTGCGTTCATTGTACCGAAACAGAAACTGCCGAAAATCATCCAGAGTACAGCTGCCCTAGGGGCATCAGAGGCATCCAGTCGCTCCTGCATTCTACACTAGGTCCCACCGGCGCTCTAACACAGTTGCCATAGCTTGGTAATCCTGACCACCCGGACTGCGTGGCTCGTGCAGGTGTATCGGGATGCCGTGACTGGGTGCCTCGGCGAGCTTGATGTTGCGCCTGATAGCAGGCTCTACAACCAACTCCGGGAAGGCCTCCCTAACCTCACTCGCGACCTGCTGGTTGAGCAGGGTCGGAGCGTGCATCGTCAGAAGAACTCCGTCGACCCCGAGACGCGGGTTGAGCAGTCCTCGAACTTCTCTGATTGTGCCCGCCAGTAGGGCTAGACCCTCGAGTGCGAAGTACTCGGTCTGAACCGGGATTAGGATTCCATCGCTGGCTACCAGTGCGTTGATTGTGACTAACCCTAAGGTAGGAGGAGTGTCGATAATGATGATGTCGTAATGGGTCATTAGAGGCTCGAGTGCNTCGGTCATTCTGTGCTCCCTNCCAAGTTGTCTGAGCATCTCNTGTTCAAGNCCGATTAGTGACTTGTCGCCCACTATCATGTGGACTCCNTCAACGGCTGTTGCATGCCTCGCCTGAACAGCCGACTCAGGNTTGAGGATGAGGTCTCTTGTAGTCGCTCTGACCTTGCTCTTGTCCACTCCAAGTCCAGTAGCGCAATTACCCTGCGAGTCTGAGTCCACGACCAGTACCTTGTGGCCTCGCAGAGCCAGTTGGGCTGCGACATTGATCACGGTGGTGGTCTTGCCCACTCCTCCCTTCTGATTGATTACGGTCACAACTCTGGCCCGGCCTTCGGGAGTAGGTTGAGCGGCTGGCAGATCAAGGGGTCTGCGTACCCTAGCTGCACTAATCTCCTCGACTGCATCAAGAGGAGGTGCTGTCTCGACATCTTCGACCTCGGAAAACTCTGCATCGACAATCAGAGGTGCGCTGTTCACCTCAGGCAGATTGTCCTCGTCTTGTGAGACCATACGAGCGCCTGCGGCGCTCGAGCGGCTGTTGAAGGTGACGCCTGATTCGGGTTCTCACATTGCGATTGGAGGGCATCATGCTGGAAGCGAGGTATGGTACCAAGCGACCATCCTAGAGCTCTCTGCATTCATCGCGAAACTGACAGTATGCTCTCTTCCTGATTCCTGCCAGGTTCGAGAACCTGCCACATTGACTTGGCCGTCGCCTGCATCACCGACCAGCGAGTCCAGAACCTCGTTGGCCTCACTGACGCTCAGCCTGTATCCGTAACTGACCGATTCATCCCACATGGATGAAGAAGAGGAGGAAATGTGCTGCTCGAGGTCCGGATATCTCGACTCTGTGAGTACTCTCTGCTCCAACTTCTCGAGGCTCAGAGTATCAGGGATTGCATCCCTGCTCCAGACCGTTGTTCCCTCGTCATAGTCGTCTTGGTCAACCAGGTTACAACCTGAGTCTCTAGCCCCTAGGATAATCCAACCAGCACTGTCGTCATCCCTGACCCAAGAGAGGTTCCACTCGTCTGTCGTATAGGCAGCCTGCCAGACATATCCGCCTGTCTCGAGAGCGACTGCCGCATCCGTAGTGCTATGATTTGCTAGCAGACAGTCCACTGCTGCCTCCAAATCGAAGTCTCTCTGATCTGAGTGGTCCGGCATCGCGTAGCCCCACTGTGTTTGTCCACCAGGGACATCTTCACCGCTGCCCGGGCTACCGGCGTACGATGAGCCCCACTGAGCGCTCTGAGAGCCTGAGTTTGAGGCGGTCTCTGTGATAGTGGCTACGATAGTGATTCTGCCGTCAGGCAGGACCTCATTCAGGCTCGATCCGACAAAGTTGCAGTTAGATCCCTCCAGTGTCTTGTCGATTACGATGTCAACCTCTTGCTTTACCGGCCACGGATTACCGCTCTTTACTAGAATGTCAATCTGGGCATGACCCAAGCACCTGCCAATTTCGTAGTGGAAAATTGAGACCTGGGTCACCAAGCCATGGTCATCGGTGTTAATCTCGCTGCCTACCGACCATCTCCAGTCAGAGTCCCATGTGATGTCATCGTTCGAGGACAGTCCCTTGGTCAGCACGGTGTCTCCGAAGAACGCGTACAACTCTATTGGAGTCAGTGGGAAGAGTAGTAGGGATGCGAGGTCACCTACTGAGCCCAGCTCGCCAGCTCCGAATACGACTGCTCTTGCTGATGTTAGAGAGCCATCTGAGTCGACTAGGTTGAGTTGGGTGTCAGTTCTAACTGTTGAGCGAGTGGTGATGTCTCTCCACGACATAGAGTTGGAGACTAGGGTATTATCCTCCCTAATCCATCCAGTACTCGTACAGTCCTCACCATTCCTTACCTTGCCTTCCAAATCTACAGAGAGGTCGTGAGTCAAAGTTTGCTCCACAGTTAGCCGTTGCCTGCCATATGCATCAAGCGCCATCACAGTTCCTTCGAAATCAGAATCCATCGGATGGAATATCTCACTCGAGTCTCCTTTTCGCAGGGTTACCGAGCCGGTGCCTCCTGATACTGTGGCACTTAGTTCAGAGCAGACATCATCCAGCGTCGGTGAGGTTGAATCTCTAATGTAGCCGACCATTTCTTCACCGGTTACAGCGACTGTTGTTCCGCTGACTGTGAAGTCCATGTGGTCGCCATAGCGCAGGGGTCGGGCTGAGAATGCGGGGTCGGGCTGAATCAAAAATACCGCAGCGGCTCCAACCAGCAGGACTACCACGCCTACTGATGCTGCAATCTGCCAGTTCTCCTTCAGGCCAGCTATCGATGGCAGGTTGATTACAACTGATGGTTCATCCTCATCGTCTTCCTCGTCCAGCACTAAATCTGAGTCCTCACTAGCAATCACTCCGGAGAACCACGGGTCGTCCTCTGGATCATCCTCGGGCTCAGGCTCTGGTTCGAGCTCAGGCTCTGGTTCGGGTTGAGTCTCAATAATCTCAGCCTCAATAATCTCAGCCTCGATAGATTCGGGCTCTGTAACCTCCTCAGGCTCCTCTTCGGCCTCAGGCTCCTCTTCAGACTCCTCGCCTCTGACTCTCGCCAGCATCTTATCGATGGCATGATCGATATTCTCAGATTCTGGGCTGGACTCTTCTGCTGCATCTACCTCGGGCTCCTCAGATCCCAGTAGCCTATTGATCAAGACATCCTTCTTACCCGATACCAGAAGTCCTCGGTCGCTACACATCTGACGCAGTTCGCTGACCTTCATCGAGGACAGTTCGTCCCGCTCAGGCTCGCTCTCAGTTGACATTCTACTCGTCAGCAGCGAATACAGGAGGCTTTCAACCCCTTCGGCGTCCTGCCTTGCAGGACGGGCACTCGCCGATATGTTGGTGATTCCCGATGAAAGGTCTCAAGAGGGAAACTAGGGCGGCGGGTAACATGGACCCGCGCCTAGTGATACTCTCGAGGGGGCCCGGGCTGTACAGCACCAAGCAGTTGGCTAGGGCTGCTGAGGAAGCGGGTTGGGCGGTCCGAATTATCGACCCACTCAAACTCACTGTACTGGTCGATGACGAGGGTGGCAGAATCTACTACAAGGGCTGGCCGCTCGAATGTGAGGCGGTTATTCCAAGAATCGGTCACTCGATTACTCGCAGAGGTGTGCATGTCGTCAGGCAGTTCGAGCGGATGGGTGTGATTGTAATCAACTCCAGTTCTGGTATTGCTAGGAGCCGTGACAAACTCGTGGCATGCCAGTTGATGACCGAGGCTGATGTTCCCGTTCCCATCACTGCAAATGTAGGGGCATGGGAGGATACTATCCGGGCTGTCAACCAAGTCGGAGGAACACCATGTGTCATCAAGAGCAACGAGGGGACTCATGGCTCTGGTGTATTCCTAGCTCACACCGAGCAGCAGGCCAGACAGTTGGTCTACCAAATGCTCGAGCGCGATATGCGCCCGCTGGTTCAGGAGTACATTCAGGAATCCCATGGGAAGGATATCAGAGCACTGGTCGTAGGCGGCAAGGTTGTAGCAGCGATGCGCAGAAGGGCGCATGGTTCGGAATTCAGATCTAACTTCCACTTGGGAGGCAGTGTCGAATCCGTGGATATTAGTCCCCGATTCGAGGAGATTGCATGCACCGCGGCATCCAAACTCGGGCTTGATCTGGCTGGTGTCGATATGCTCGAATCTAGCAATGGACCGTTAGTCCTTGAGGTGAACTCAAGTCCAGGTCTCGAAGGAATCGAATCTGTTGTGGGAGAGGGTCTGGTGGCAGGTGAGGTTGCCAAGCTGCTTAACCGCAGACTCGAGGAGTCTCAAGCCGAGTCTGGAATTCCATCTAGTGAAGATGTAACTGAGATGCACAGAGAGTCTTCCAAGGCTCGGGACTGACGGCACTCTAGGGCCTGTTCTAAAACGGGCTCCGCCCGGTCCTGTAGAAGAGAAGCATTCAAGTCTGAATAGGGAGACTTGGACCTGTCCGTAGGGACAGGGATGCACGGCCTTCATTGGCCAGAGGCGAGAAATGACAGAGGATTCAGGGGCGAAATCGAATGTTTGGATGAGAGCTGCCATGGGCGGCAGGCTCGGGTCCAGACTGTCTGGACTAGGACTCGACGAAGGAGCATCCCTTCCCTCGCGACTACAGGGTCTATCCGAGTTACCTTGGTTCGAATGCTGGGTGCAGAGGCTGAAGACTGAGAAAAAGAGCGTTCATACGATCAGAGCCTATACTGTTGCAGCCCGTACTCTGAGCACGACATCTATGCCAGGCGAAGAGGCTCTCGACTGGGAGCAGGCTCAGTCACTCAGTGTACTGAAGATTCACAGTAGAATCGACCCTAACAAGGGGAGATTTGACTCATGGCTCAATAGTATAGGAGATCTGAAGCCAGCCACAATCAACGCGAGAATGGCTGCAGCCTCACATCTCCTGCACTGGATTGGACACATGGTTCCCGACTGGATTCAGAGACCTAATCGCAGCAAATCACTACCTCGCACTCTGGGTCGAAACGAGCTTGGTAGAGTTCGCGCCGCATCAACTCGCTCCGAAGATCCTTTGACTCAGCCGATAGTCACCATACTACTCGATACTGGACTCAGAGTTTCAGAACTATGTGGATTGGATCTTGATGACATGGACTTGGAAGATAAGTCCGCTCTAGTCATCGGCGGCAAGGGCGAGAAGGATAGAACTGTGCTTTTTACCCAAGCCACCGTAGATGCGGTCGGGGCATGGATGCCAATCAGAAACACGCGTGCTGAAACCTGTCATGACGATGAGGAGAAGCGTTCGCTCCTGCTCTCAAGCCGTGGACGCAGGATTAATCCTCGTTCGGTGCAGAAGTTGATTGACAGGTTGGCCGATGCAGCCGACATTCCACGCTCGAGGCTTAGCCCGCACACTCTACGTCACACCTTTGCTACCGGGCTGTTGGAGCGCGGAGCCGACCTAGTGACTATCCAGAGGCTTCTCGGTCATGCTAGCATTGCCACAACCAGAGTCTATCTCGAAATAGGCGACCAGACACTCAGGGAGATTTACCATCGCGCCCAGAACGAGATTGTTGGGCTTCCCGAAGAGGAGCCAATCACCGAGGAGCCAGTTTCCAAGGCTCCCGAGCAGTTCCAGCGAGTTCCTTAGTTACTTCTTAGCTGGGTTTTTCTTGTTGTGGCGCTTATCTACTGACTCCGGGCCCTGCCACTCACGCTCTGCTGGAATTGTGTACCCAGGATGAGTAGGTATAGGACAGTGTTTGCCCGACCTACATCTGCTGCAGTTGTCTGAAGGAGGCGACTCCACGGTCTTCTGCAACTTGCCGTACTTCCTACGAGGCACAGTAGGCGCTCGGTTTGGAGGAACTTAGCGATTACCACGGGCGCGCAATGTTCAATCCATCACGCGCCCGCACCGCAGCATGGATGCCGAGGCTCCCGAGGTTGGGTCTGACCCGAGTCGGACAATTCTGTATGCTCAGGTCAGAGATGGCAAGCCCCAGATGTCGATAGACGAGGAAAATCGGCTCAGGCCTCTGAATTGGCCCGATTCGGGTGGGAAGGTGTACCTCGGAGATATTGCACAGGCGGCTCTGAGAGCTCTAGGGCCCCATGACCCTCCTCGCTTCGAGGAGATGCCTGCATTCGATGAGCAACGATGGGTGCTAGTATCGAGGGCTAACGAGCTCTCAATGGTTATCACGAGTACATCCTACTGGGGCTTTGGCCTGTTCAAGACCTGTTTCATGAATCGAATTGAGCTAAGAGGGCCTTACGGATTGAGGGCTCGGTGTGTGCACGATATCGTGGCCTCATTGGGACACAACCCATGGGAGCCGGCTAGGGTGAGTAAGTTCGAGTCGGTAACTGGGTCCCAATTGGCCGAACACAGAGTCGCTTGGGAAGAATTGGTTTCACGTGCAAGTGGGGATATGGGTGAGGATATTGGTGAAATCGAGGACTCGTTGAGGCGGCTCAGAGGAACTGATGATTCGGTAGAAGGGATTCTGGATTCCGCCGAAGAGGCACTGGATGAGGCTAGGATGGCTCTAGCCGACAGGAATGCACCAGCGGTCGAGCGAGCTCTAGGAAGAGCATACAGCGCAATCGTCGAGGCCGATCCCAGTACCGAAGTTCGCTCATCTGAGGCACTTGCTACCGAGTATCTACTAGACGAGGTTCCGTTGGTGGATCTCTCCGAAGAGGAGTAATCAAAGTCCCAGAGTGGCCCACATCCAGGACCAAACGCCGTGCTGAGCGAGGTAGACGACCACGCTGAATGATATGCAGGCGAAGTAGATGGAACCTTTCGAGATTTGGATAGCGTCCTCAGACTCCTCATCGAAGTATCTGATTAGACCGGCTGCCTGCTGGATGCCGCTGCCCTTCTTCTCCTTGGCCATCGGGCGTCGCACCTACCTACACTATTTCAATTCCACGAGCGGCGAATTGGCCCCCTCAGGGGTCCAATGTCTCGATTAGGACGCATCCCTCATCTAGGTCTACTATCTTCGAAGCAGCACTCATCGCCGTATCTATACAGGCCGTCATGAGAATCTCTCTTCTGCGACCATTTGCACCCTCAAACACCAATCGGTGGCTCAGACTATCCAGAACTTCTCGATCGACAATCTGCCAAATCCAATTGTCTCTCTCAATCGTAACTAGAGCTTCGACCGGTACTAGGGGGCCCTGCTCCCTCCCTACGGCACGTGCTCTCTCTACTAATTCCACCAACTTCCGTGTAGCCCCACTCAAATCGGTCGTGGTGGGTTCCTGCATTCTATTCGAAATTCTTCTCCTAAGTCCTGTCATGTGCATCCCATGCGGCACCGCCGCAAACCCGCAGCGTCTCGCTGGAGGTTTAACCGTTTACGGTAATGTTCGCAACTAAAGAGCAATCATGAGCCCTGTTCTTTTCACCGAACCGTCGTGCAGTTGATGTCTGCTGCTACCGCCGCGACTGCATGGGCAGTGAGGTTTCTTGGAGCGAGATGGCGCGTGATAGCATCTTGCTCAAGGCCGTATCTAGCTGGAGGAGTGATGCGAACTCTTGGCTTGAGGGATCGTTTGAGCGGCTGGCCGAGACGGTTCGGGTGAATCCCCTGAGAGCGGATAGTGATTGGACTGAGAATTGGTTGGAGGGCATTGGATCGGTCAGGATTCCATGGTTCACAGGCCCGGGCAGCGCCTGGACACTGCCGTTCAAGCGAGGGGGTGCTGAGGGTGAGACGAGAGAGGTTTTGAAGGCCCTCCATGAGACTGGTCGCCTGACTAGACAGGAAGCTGTCTCTATGCTCCCAGTGCTGGCTCTAGATGCCAGACCGGGAGACCTTGTATTGGACATGTGTGCCTCTCCAGGATCCAAGACCACGCAGATTGCAGAGTGTTTGGGAGATAGTGGGCTTGTTCTCGGAAACGAGGTGGTCAATTCACGAGTCAATATGCTGGTCAGCAACACTCACCGGCATGGCTCACAATGTATCGCGATCGTCAACCACGATGGTCGGCACATGCCAATGGTGCCCGAGTCAGGGTTCGACAGAGTCCTAGTCGATGCGCCTTGCACCGGTTCAGGTACCACTAGAAAAAATCCCGAAGTTTGGGGTAAATGGCTACCATCAGGAGGTAGGTCTCTGCATGATTTGCAAGTAGATTTACTTTCCAGAGCGGTAGCTGTAACTAGGTCCGGGGGCCGCATTGTGTACGCAACCTGCTCGCTCGACCCCGTCGAAGACGAGGCTGTGGTCGCTGAGATACTGCGCAATCATGACGACTTAGAGTTGCTCGATGTATCCGAGTTGTTGCCCAATGTTCCGGGCGAGGCCGGAAGGTCGGACTGGCCCGTACTGGGAGATGATGGTCATCCCAGCGATGAGGTATTCTCGGATTCCATGGCGTCTCCCACAGAGGAGCGGATTTTCTCCGCACTTCCTCGATGCATGCGTGTTTGGAACGACCGTGTGGACGCAGGAGGCTTCTTTCTAGCCGTGCTGGAACGCTCTACTGAATCTCAAACTGAGAAATTCACAACTGAACACTCACTCACACCTAACGAAGTCCGCCCCGATCCTCAAGACTCACCTCAGCCGCTCTCTGAAGATCTTGCTGAGATATTGAAGAATCAGTGGGGCTCACTACCTGAAGGCCTGTGGTGCAGAGGCAAGAGGATTCTCATCTCTACTCGGGAGGCAGAGGTACTATGGAAGTCCGAGCGCAGCAGGAAAAGGGGTCGTGTAAGAATCCCAGGAGGTAGATGGAGGCCTCTACGCGTGATACACCTTGGACAGAGGGCGGCACTTCTGAGAAAGGGTGCATTCGATCGTATCGTAGCCGGCGCGGCGCGAAGACTTGGCCCAGAGTTACCGGAGGTATCGACAGTGGTTGATTCCGGGCTGATTGACGAGTTGCTGACTGATGGCGAGGCAATCATTCCTGAGTCTGGATTGGAGGGATCTGTCGGGGGCCGGATTCTGATTGACAGTGACAATGGCGACTGCATCCCTGTATGGATGGGGACTCGCTTGAGCCTTATGTTGGGCGAACCCGAACGTCGGATTCTCTGCATGCAGAGAGATTTGCAATCCAACAGCGTAGAGGAAGAATAGCGTCGGGGATTGAACGCTCTGTCACGACTGTGGTCAAAGTCGTAGCATATGTTCAATAGCCTGCTGTCGAAATACTCTGCTCCCGGTGGAATGATGCTCGACGAGACCGACCGACGAATCATCTCAGTGCTGCAGAGCGATGCTCGCGCATCGATGCGTAGCATAGCTGAGCGGGCGGGGGTTTCACTGGGGACTGTGAGCAACCGAGTGCGTAGGCTAGAGGGCTCGGGGGTAATTCGCGGCTACAGTGTGCAGTTGGACCCAGAACTATCTGGCTGGGAGTTGACGGTGGTCATCGGCTTGCGCATCCAGAAGGGTCGACTGATTGAGATTCAAGAGAAGATTGCCAAGGATAATCGCGTCTACGGTGCGTATGATGTGACCGGTGAATTCGACTCGATGATTATCGCTAGGGCTCGCGATAGGAGAGATCTCGATGACTTGTCGAAGAATGTAATCTCAATAGATGGTGTAGAGAGTTCGGTAACTCATCTTGTTCTCAACACGGTCAAGGAGAGTTCAACTGTCCTACCCGAATGAATATACTGTTAATCTAGGAATTCCTCAATCAGAGGGGTTAGATTTCTCGAATGTGGAGCTAGTGCCTCTATTGTCTTGGCCTCTGGTTTCATTACTTTCAGAAGAACTGTCCTAAGTTCCTCATCAACTGGCATGTCGAGTGCCATCAAACGGTCCCTCAACGCAGCCTGTAGTCTCCCCCCGGTTCTGTCCCAGTCCATCAGCAGGATGAGGGCAGGACCCTTGTCAACGAGATTTCTGGTCCCATAGGTATCGTACAGATATGCTATCAATCTCGATCTGTCCCACCCTCTGTTAACGCGCTCTACAACGCCCGTGAATCCAAGTTTTCTGAGCGCGTTCTCATCCCTCATCCCCTCGACAAGTATCGGGCAGTCAGGTTTGCCTTCTCCAGAACGGTTTCTTTTGATGCTCGCCGCGATGGCCTTGGCAGCGGTTCGGAAACGAATCTCGCGGTCGGGCGGACCTGCTCGGCGAGCACGGCCATCGGCCCAATCTTTCAGCCCTTCTCTCTCAGACATCTCAGGCACCTATCTCATTGTCGACGTGCTTCGATTCTGAAGTGATTCGGTTGTCATGCGTTTAGGCCTCGTGGGGATGTTCTCTTGAAGTCGTCCATTGACCATCTAGTTAGGGCCATCTAGATGTCGAATCCGCGATACTTATGAGGGGGTTTCGTGCGCATTACATCAGGGGATTGGGATGGCTGGCATTACTCCTCTATTCGATGCCATCTGGGATGACTACATGTTCTGGTCACTTGTAGTCGGTGCCATCTCCTTCGGATGGCTCTATCACCACTCCTACTTCTATCGTTCAGAGGAAGGGGAAAGCCCGAACATAGACAAGATTGAGGTGGGTGTATTCCCTAAGGAATACGACAACCTGAAGTTGGAAGTGACTTGGACTGTTATACCCTTCATTCTCATTGTCTGGCTAACCTACATCTCATGGGCTCCTTTGGATGCAGTCTGGAGTCAGACTGGCCCCGATGGCTACCATGGTAGCGAGTGTGAAAACGGTGAGTCCTCGAATAATTACATTGATCCAAGCGGATATGTCAGATCGGACTGCTACCACGATATTGGCATAGAGGGTCAGCAGTGGTTCTGGGAGTTCGACTGTTACGATTTAGTGGACGAGTTGTGCTCAATAGACTATGCCGCAGTTGAAGGTGAACTCAAGCCTCACCTCATGCTGAAGGCTGGCGAGACATATCTCGCTACGATGACTTCCATTGATGTCACACATGCTGTCAAGAACCCCGACTTCGGGATGATGGAGGATATCGTTCCCGGGCAGGTGACCTATCTATGGATGCCTGCAGTAGGGGAGACTTCGTTCCTGATGCTGTGCGCAGAGTACTGCGGAGATAACCACGCATACATGATAGCACAAATTACTGTGGAGTGATTATATGAGTAAGAATTCGGCTCCACGAAAAATTGCCTTGGTGGCTATGCTCGCAATGGCAGTGCTGGTGGTCCCCACTGTCACTTCGCTTCCTGGTGGAATGGGAGGAGCAGATATTCAAAGAGCTGGTTGTACTTGCCATGGAACTCTGCCAAGTTCTTCGGTGGAGGCGTCAATCTCAGGACTACCAGATTCGTACAATGTCTCAGAGACATACAATGTGACGGTCTCATTCTCGGGTGGCCCCAGCACTGACGGAAACATGAATCTGGGAGGATTCAACCTCTGGGCCAGTGATGGTACATTCGCTACCTTAGACGACTCGGCCCAACTTTGGGAACAGAATACGAATGAGGTTGCTCACACTGAATCCGGTAATGATCAGAGAACATGGTTCCTACAATGGACGGCTCCGGAGAGTGGTGTCAATGTTGATTTCATTCTCCATGTCAACTCAGTCAATGGGAATCAGGGTAATGGCGGCTCAGGTGGGGACATGTGGAATCGTGCTGATGTCACAGTTCTCGGCTTCGGAGATCCCCCTCTGCCTGAAGTAGACCCATTCAAGGTACTAGCAACTCTGGTTGTAATCTCTGGTGTGATGCTGTCGATAGTCGTCATGTACATCTTCTACAGGAAGAACCCAGATAGTTTCGACTGGGAGAACTTCGCACCTTGGATTTCTGAGTGGCTGACCAGCACTGACCACAAGAAGATTGGAACCCTGTACTTCGTTCAGGGCCTGTTCTTCCTCGGTGTTGGAGGAATCATGGCTTTGATGATTAGGATGCAACTGGCAGTTCCTGGCAACGACTTCATCTCACAGGACTACTACAACCAGTTCTTCACCCTGCATGGTACCACGATGATTTTCCTAGCTGCGATGCCGCTGATTGCGGGTTTCGCCAATTGGATTGTACCACTCCAGATAGGTGCCCCGGACCTTGCATTCCCTCGCCTCAACGCCATGTCATTCTGGCTCCAGCCCGTAGCCGCCCTGCTAATCTTCACCGGGGTGTTTAGTGGCCAAGGTGCAGATACAGGCTGGACCGGATACGCCCCTTATGTCGTAACTGAGACTACTCACTCAGGAGTCAGTATGTGGGCTGCAGGACAATTAATGCTGGTAGCATCGTCCACACTTACTGGAATCAACTTCCTAACCACGATGGCGGTGATGCGAGCTCCGGGTATGGGCTGGTTCCAAATGCCCTTGTTCACTTGGTCGATTCTGGTCGCCAACCTGATGCTGTTCCTTTCCATCCCTGCATTCGGAGTCGGTCTAATTCAGGTCTACCTAGATCGTACAATCGGTACTGCATTCTACGATGTCGCAGCCGGAGGCGATCCTTTGCTGTGGAGTCACTTGTTCTGGTACTTCGGGCACCCTGAGGTATATGTCGTCATAGTCCCTGCATTCGGAGTAATCTCCGAGGTAATCGCTACTAGTGCCAGAAGGTCAATCTTCGGCTACAAGTCGATGGTATACGCTATGGCTGGAATCGGCCTTGTCTCTTTCATCGTCTACGGGCACCATATGTTCACCTCGGGAATGTCACCGACACTGCGTTTCGTTACTATGCTGACTACAATGTTAGTAGCCGTACCAACGGGAATCAAGATTTTCAATTGGCTCAAGACGATGCATGGGGGATCTCTAGTCTACAGGACACATACGCTGTGGACTCTGGGCTTCCTAGTGACCTTCACCCTAGGTGGAATCTCCGGGATGTTCTTCCCATCCATGGCTTTGGATGTACACCTACACGAGACTTACTTTGTTGTAGCCCACTTCCACTATGTCCTAGTCGGCGGTACTGTCTTCGGCTTCTTCGCTGCGATATACTACTGGTATCCCAAGATGACCGGTAGAATGCTGGATGAGAGGCTGGGCGTACTGCACTTCCTTACTGCATTCATCTCCTACAATGCGCTGTTCTGGCCTATGCACAGACTCGGTGTCGTGGGAATGATTCGCAGAACTCATACTTACTACATCACTACTGACGACTTCAACGCCCTGCCAGAGTGGGCTGCGGACTGGAATATGCTAATCTCGATATCGGCGTTCCTGTTCTTCGCTAGTAACCTGATTATGGTCTACAACATGATCAAGACGCTAGTCAGGGGAGAAAAGGCTCCTGCCGACCCATGGGGTGGCTGGTCCTTCGAGTGGATGACTACATCCCCACCACCAACGCCAAGTTTCGACCCCCACAACCTCCCAGAGCTCAAGGATGCCAATGAGCATGTAGCCAATGAGCCGGGAGTATTCGGGCAAATGTTCCGCCGGCTGATGGTGGAAGATGATACAACAGAGGGGGGTTCGCATTGAGCGCCGACTATCACGATCATGATCATCCCAGTCCATGGGGGCCTCATGACTGGGGACACGGTGCTCCGCACAATTCATGGTCCCCATTGGTGATGTCTATTGGAATCGGAATTTTCCTGATGACCTTTGGAGGTCTTTTCACATTCAGCGAGTTTGACATGTGGTACCTGCCTCTAGTTATCGTCGGAATAGCAGTAATTGGTGCCGGACTGTTTGTCTGGTGGAGACAGGACATGTCCTTCGATGGAACATACGAGCCAATGTCCGCAGGAGTCCCGTTCAAGAACATCCAGATCAGAAAGGTCGGAATGTGGGTCTTCTTAATGTCTGAAATGATGATTTTCAGCTCCCTGTTCTCGACTTATATGCGCTACAGACAGGGCATCCCAAGGTGTGACACCGTATTCAATAGAGGTCTGTTCGACCCTGTCACTAACCCTGATGGTTGGCAGGATGGGGTCGCTGTGACCTGTTTCGAGCCGGCCAGTCACCTGATTGCATCCAGTTGGTGGCATATCGCTCCCGGTGCGATCAACACATTCGCTCTAATCATCTCGTCATTCACCATCGTTCAAGCTCTACGATGGGCTCACAAGCCTGTTGGTAGCGTGGACGAGGAAGTCAGGAGAAAGCGAGTGTACCGATATCTGGGAGCGACAACAATCCTTGCATCTCTGTTCCTGACACTGAAGATGATTGAGTGGTTCATCGGCTTCCATGTGCCAGCAATCGATCTGATTGGACTGCACGAGCATGAAATTCATTCCCTCTACAGTGAGGGTTATCTGATCAACAATGACCATTACCAGCATCATGACTACGTCGATGAGGCAACGGGCGCCCATATGGTAGCCAACATCCAAGTCAGTGCGACGCTGTTCTATGTCACCACGGGGACACACGGTTTGCACGTCCTGGTTGGTATCATCGGATTGGCATATCTCACATTCAAGGCTTGGACTGGGGCGTATAATCCACAGAGCGCTGTGTCGATAGAATATTTCGGACTATACTGGCACTTCGTCGACTTGGTCTGGGTTCTGGTGTTCCCATTCTTCTATCTGTACTGAGGTAATCACATGTCACACAAAATTATGGGAATAGACGCATACTGGATGAACTTCTACGGTCTAATGATTCTCACACTAATCGAGGTGCTTGCAGTAGGTGCGAATCTAGGTCCGACTGCAGAAGGGATCGGAATGACAGAGAGACAAATTACCCTGTGGATACTGACAATCATAGCAGTACCCAAGTTCATCATGATAGCTGCCATCTTCATGCATCTATGGGGAGAGAATGATTCAGGGATTTTGACTTTGACAGCTCTGTTTCCCGCCTTCTTCATCATCATCATGGTGCTGTTCATCGGACTCACCCACCCAGATGCAGGAATTGGTCTGCCTGACTGGTGCAGACCCGGTAACTACGGCCTTTGAGTCCGAAAGGATTCATGGACAACTACGGTCTCGCAAACATGCTGCAGACGTCGCTTAGCCTGGTATAGCGCCGGATTTGAAATCCGGTGTCCTTGTGACTCGGGAGTTCAAATCTCTCCGTCTGCGCCACTTACTCATTCGGAATTGAGGCTGCGCCTCGTACTGTCAGTTGGTCATCGTGATATTGCATAGTAACAGGAGTGGTTACCACCGCCTCGCCGTCGACGCCTATCATTAGGGGGGAATCGTCAGAAGTTGAGATTTCGAACTTCTTTGCGCTCTGCATAGTAATCCCCCACTTCCCGATATGA
>NZWD01000044.1 GCA_002698225.1 Methanobacteriota archaeon
GGCATTTCTGGCCTCTCAGGAGGATCTGGTGGGATCTTCTGCTCGACTTTCGGCTCTCTGTGTATACTGGACTCGTGATCATCCCATACCTGATCGGCGGAATTGGAGATGATGATATCTTGATCCTTCTTACGGCTCATGGTGAACGCCACTGATCCCCCGATGGCACCCAGAATCAATAGAACTGCGAGAGCGGTTAGCAATGGGTTGAGTTTCATGTGATCAACAATTGTTAGTGGATTGGCATTGTCACCCAGTCCGTCTCCATTACGATCCTCCCACTCAGTCGCATCCTTTGGGAACACATCACTGATATCGCTGACACCATCGTTATCGTCATCTGCATCCACTACATCGCAAGATCCGTCGCCATCAGTGTCCAAAGGTACAGAAGTGTCAGACAGCGGCAAGGTTTGGCAGATTGTCTCAACCGCATCTGGCCAATTATCGCCATCATCATCAGGGTCTGAGTTATCGCCAATCCCGTCGCCATCTGTGTCGATTGACTCGCTAGGATCAAACTGGAAGTCGTCATCGATGTCTGGAGTCATGTCGTTGTCGTCATCAGGATCTAATGGATCGCAGATTCTGTCGCCATCCCAGTCATCAGGAATCGAATTGGCATCACGAGGATCAGAGCCGCAGTTGGGCTCCTCCAAGTCCGACCAGCTATCTCCATCATCGTCTGTATCGAGATTATCACCAATATCATCCAAGTCGAGATCAGCCCATTCAGTGGCATCAAACTGGAACATATCAAGAGTATCTTCAACTCCATCGCCATCATCATCAGGATCTACTCTGTCGCAAATGTGGTCCATATCGAAGTCATCAGGGACCGAGAATGAGGAGAATGGATCGGTCTGGCAGTCAGCCTCATCAGTGTCCGACCAGCCATCATTATCGTCGTCTAGGTCGCCGTTGTCTCCTACTCCGTCACCATCGTTGTCGTCCCACTCATTCGGGTTGAGAGGGAAGGCGTCGGATGTGTCAATGACGAAGTCTCCATCATCGTCTTGGTCCTGATTGTTCCCGAAACCGTCACCATCGGTGTCAATCCACTCATTGGCATCTTCAGGGAAGGCGTCATTGATATCCGCGAAGCCATCGTTGTCATCATCACCATCCACCGCATTGCAGGAGCCGTCTTGGTCAGTATCAAGGGGTATCGAGCCTGAATCTAGAGGATCTGACCCGCATGTGCCCTCAGTAGAGTCCGCGAAGCCATCTCCATCGTCATCGAGGTCGGCGTTGTCACCGATGCCGTCACCATCGGTGTCGAGCCATTCCTCATCATCTAGTGGAAAAGCATCGGACGCGTCTGGATAGCCGTCATCGTCATCATCGGTATCGACCACATCACAAGTACCATCTGAATCAGTATCAACTGGTTGGCTGGTGTAGTCCAGTGGGTCGGTTCCGCACTGGTATTCGTCTGAATCTGTCCAGCCATCGTTGTCATCGTCATCATCTGAATTATCACCGACGCCATCATTGTCTGTATCCTCCCACTCACTATTGTCAAGAGGGAATGAATCGTTGGCGTCGTCATAGCCGTCATCGTCATCGTCATCATCCAGAATATCACAGATGCCATCTGCATCAGTATCCTGTGGTACGCTTGATGCATCGTCGGGGTCAGAACCACAGGCGACCTCGTCCTCGTCGTAGAAGCCATCGCCATCAGCATCTAGAGTGAATATCCAGATGGTCATGTTGTAGTCTCCTTCACCTGATGCAGCGTATACCTCGATAATCACGCTGTCACCCCCTACATAGTATCCTGAACCATTGGTGGTGACTGTCTCGGGGCTAGCGAACCAAGAGGCTGAGGAGTCGATGATGTTTATCTGAGTGTCAGCCATTGCTATGTCGTAGTTTACATCTGAGGTGTCGAACGAGACTGAAACTGCGATTCCATGGTCGACTGGAATAGCCGTCGAGTACTCATCGACCACATCTGTGTTAGACGAGGCCCATCCAGTGAAATCGTTCTGACCGATATATGTGACAATATTGGTTGGATTATTGTAGTCATCAGACGCATCGTCACCTGTCCCGGCATCGTCCTGATTGTAAGCAGGTGACGACGAGATGTTATCGAACGACAGAGAGAGGGTGTAATTGTCTCCCCCAGACCATGCACGAACCAGTAGAGTGACATTAGTTCCTCCAATCGCAGCGTTTCCACTGGTGACATTTTCTGGATTGTCGAAGTAGCTGTAATCGATGTAGGAGCCGTTCTCGTCGAATAGATGGAGATCTAGGTCAACGCTAGATGTGTTCCAAGATAGACTCGCGTTTATTGAGTGGAACAATGGCATTGAGATACCGTACCAATCATACTCGTCAGCTGTATTGTCAGCATATCCATAGTAGGTGGCATTTATTCCGTTGAGTGAAGTAGGTGTAGATTGAGTATCTGAGGCATCGCCTCCTGTGTTTGCATCATTCTGATTGGAGCCTGACCCTCCTCCCCCTGTCGATGTCGAGAATATATTGATTATCAGTGCGTACTGCCCGTCTCCATCCCATTGGTCTATGTCGACATACACAGTGGTGCCTCCAACATTGGTGCCATTGGAAGATACATCGTCGAAACCGGATGTGGAGTAACTTGAGTCGATTGTGGAACCTGTTGAGCTGTATAGCATCAAATCAAAATCGCAGGGTGGAGAGGTGGCGTTATAGCAAGTCGAACTGGATCCAGATACATTAGATCCATTGAACCCAGGTGAAATCAACTCGGCATAGATGCCAGTATTACTTGGCATAGAGATCGAGTAGTAGTCATTCTCATCTGAAACATCGGTCAAATTTCCATAGTATGTCGCATTCACCGCACTCAGAGAATATGCTGTTGAGGTGGAGTTCCCAGCATCTCCACCGGAGCCAGCGTCGTTTGCTAACACGACTCCCGAGAGGCAAGAAACCAGAATCAAGGCGGTTATTGTGGTTGCAGCGCGAGGGCTGGACATGCCCTTAGGGGCATGCGCGTATGCTTGAACTTTGGCACTACTGGTAGTGTGAAAAATGCACCTTATCAGTATGCCTAATCATTAGTAATTGTAGAATCCCTGGCCGCTCTTTCGGCCCAGTTTACCTTGCTCGACCATTTCTATCAGTAACGGTGCAGGAGAGTACTTGTCATCACCCATGCCTTCATGCAAGACATTCATTATGTGCAGAACTGTATCCAAACCAATCAGATCCGCTAGTGCCAGTGGGCCAATTGGATGATTCATTCCAAGTTTCATGATACCATCAATGGCCTCGGGTTCAGCCACTCCCTCCTGCAATGTCAGTATAGCCTCGTTGAGCATTGGGCACAGTATCCTGTTGCTAACGAAGCCTGGTGAATCATTGCATGACAGAGCCGTCTTGCCCATCTTCTCGGCGGCTTCGACTACTGCGGTGTTGACTGCTTGCGAGGTCTGTGAGCCGTTGATTATCTCGACCAATTTCATTATTGGAACCGGGTTCATGAAGTGCATCCCGATTACCCTATCGGGTCGGTTTGTCGATGCGGCAATTTCGTCAATACTGATACTAGATGTGTTACTGGCCAGAATTGCATCGTCCTTGCAGATTCCATCGAGTTCGGAGAATGTGGAGAACTTGAGATTGGGAATCTCAGGGATTGCCTCGATTACAAGGTCACACTCAGATGCGGACTGTTTGCTTGTAGACGTGCGTACGCGTGAGAGAGCAGAATCGGCGTCATCCTGACTCATCCTATCCTTAGAAACCAGTTTGGACAGTGATGACTCTATAGAAGACATTCCTCGGTCAACATAGGATTGTTCGATGTCAATCATCATCACCTCATAGCCAGCGCAGGCTGCCACCTGAGCTATCCCATTGCCCATCTGCCCGGCCCCAAGGATGGCTATGCTGCTGATTTCCATGTGACTACGAGAGGGATTAGGGGGATGAGCCTTACTCAATGGAATCATCCTTGGATGCTGTGTCATCCGCGGAGGCTGACTCGACCTCTGACATTATCTCGTCTATGTCAGGTCCGTGCCTGAGAGCCTTATCGACTCTAGACCGCCGATTCCTGATTGCCATTGCGGGGACTACAATCAGTAAGACAAGCAAGATTCCAGCAAGAGAGAACCACCACAGCATAGGGCCCGAATCACGAGCATCATCCAGTGCCCAGTCTATCCACTCCTGTTCTAGAACCTCGATAGAGGCAGAGTTCTCGTTGTTGGCACCGTCAGAAGTCAACGCGCTAATCATGTGAATACCAGGGGCCTCTGGGATGCCGATTACGACTTCGAACAGGCCAGAGGAATCACAGATGAAGTCGGACGAGTCTGAATCAGACCACACCATCACGAATGCGCCCCTCTCGCATGTTCCGTAGACTACTCTTTGAATCTCAAGTGTAGAGGTCCTGTTAGACCTCTCCTCCATCGTCAGTGATGGAGGAATGGTGTCCCTAACTATGGACAGAGTGTAGTTGTCGAAGTGGTCCAATGATTCGATCTCGATTAGAAACTTATTCTCTCCCTCGGCGAGTTCCAAAGTGAGAGTTACAACCGCAGCACCCGGTTGAATCAGATTTCTCTGCTCTGAGCCATCCCTGCTCCACCAGATCTCCTGATCGGGACCTCTCTGTAGTATCGCCTCAACTTCGTCTATTGCCATCAGTCCACCATCCCAATCTGCAGATACATGGGTCGCGTAAATAGACGGATCTAGTATCATGTCACGGCACTCTCTGAATCGGTTGTCATTCTCTTGTGGCTCGGTCCTGTCCACAGCCTCAAGGCATACCTCATGCATTCCTGTGTGATTAAGTTCGAACAGGGCCCCGCCAGTCACTGCGGTACGATCGCTGATGATCTCACCATCAATTGTGAAGGTAACATGTACCTCTTCGTTGGCAAGCCATGACAAGCCCTGCCTATGGTCAAAGAACGAGGCCTCAGTTCCAGGGTTGATTGACCACTCAACGATTGGGATGGTTGTATCTAGTGCCATTGGCCAGGTTTCTACTACGGAGTTGTTTGCCCAGTCTACCAGCTCCAAGCTCATCACATAGTCGCCATCTGGTAGTTCTGAAGTGTTAATGCTGTACTGAACAACCTGTGTAGCCTGCCCCGGGTCGTCTTGCAGACTAGGTTGCGGGATTATCTGATCTGTTTCGCAATTCACGAGTTCATGCGGCGAGTTTAGTGCGGAGAGCCTGAAGCACCATTGTTGAATGTCCACGGGAATAATCGCCGACATTACTCCCTCAGTCAGATTCACTGGTTCCATGATGGCTAGGGAATCGTAGTGGTAGCCAGACTGGTCGATGACATCAATCAGGTCAGCTGTGGGTGCTGTTGGATCGAATACCACTGTGAATTCACGAGTGAATGAGTTTCCGGCTGTGTCTGTGACTACTATGTCGAACACGCTGTTTCCATACACATAGTAGAATGTCGAGCCTTGTTGTTGTCGAGGCTCTGCCTCGGTTAATTGGATGGTTACATCAGCGTTTCCGTTCTCATCCAGAACCACGGGATTCCCGGAGTGAATTACACTGGCCCCTGGCTCCGAATGCAGTGAGTAAGTCAGGTTAGGCTGGTTGGTTATCCAGGGGATGTCGGAGAGTACTAGAGCGGGTGCTGTGATGTCATAGGACACTGCGAGATGTGCTTGTGAGGAACGATTGGCTCTGTCGGTAAGAGTAATCGTGTAGCGATGCCACTGCTCTACCTCGGGCAGCGTCGCATTAATCCAGACTTCTCTGAAACTCACATTATCAGGGATTGCGAAATGATTGCCACTGTTCCAGATATCAGTCAGATTGTGGAATCCCAGATTGGTGTCTAGGGCCTCGACCGAGTCGGCATCGGGGATGCTAGTTTGATTATCTGCAGAATCCCAGTTGAGGTCGTCCAGTTTGAAACCGATTCCAGTATCCAAGGCATGGATAAGTATCGGAACCACTGAATTAGTCTCAGTCATGTTCTCTGGTACTATGAATGTGATTTCAGGGTCAAGTTCGGCCAATTCATAGGTGTATGGCAGCCGCAGACTGATTCCGCCTTCGACCAAGACTTCGATGTGCCCCGTCCAGACGCCCGCGTGCGCGGGACGCTCGTAGGCGAGGTTAACTTGGAAGGCTGAGGCGGGAATCTGTCCCGCTAGAGCCTCGCTGCCGTTTGGCCACTGTGAGGCTATCTCTCCTGCGGTCAGTGTGAAGTTGTCAGTTATCGCCAACTCGTCGCCACCGATGACCTCGATGTCAATCCAGAACTGGACGGTACCACTGGGGACCGAGTAGCCGTGGACGGCCACCGCGTAGTACCCATCTTCTGGATCGGTTATTCTGACGCTCTCAGAAGAGGAAGAGGACCACGAGCGTGTAATCTCCTCGTTCGAAGAAAAGGTACCGTCTCCGTTGGAGTCACGGAATAGGAAGAGGTCAAGGTCCGCATCGTCGTGTGAGTTCATCCTGATGTCTATCTCAGTGGAGTTTTCGATGCTCATGTTGTGCCACCATGAGGCAGTCATCTTGTCACCAGAGACATCTTGGAACGCTGTCTCGTTGTCAAAGTAGGCGGGCTGACTCCAACCATAGGAAGATACTGAATCTACATTCAGAGGCATGGTGGAAACAACATGCACTGCGTCGACACCGCTACCTTCGGACCAGTCTGTGACCAGCTTCTCGAAGCCGGACTCCTCTGCCGCGAGGTACCCTACTGATACATTCAGAGGGTTGTCGTTAGAAGAGACTCCATGCAGAGCCGTGTGCAAGACAAGTTGGTGAATACCCTGTTCGGCGGGCACTGCGAACATCTCGCGTGAAGTTCCGGTATAGGTGCCCCAATTGTGTGAGCCGCTTCCAGCATGATTGTTAGTCGAGCGGGACTCGATGAAAAATGTAGAGTCCCCATACGCATCGGGATCATCCTCGGCATAGCCATGTGGAGTCTCAGACAACCAGAGTACATCGATGTCGGTGTATGGGTTGTCCTCCCAGTCAACATCGAGTATTGCTGTACCTCCGGTATCCCATTCCTCAGGCCATTCTACAGACAGGAACCTCCAATCTCCACTCTCCGCTCTCCAGTTCCATCTGGTGGCCCCACTTATCCATGACTCATCGTACAGGGTCTGATTAGAGACATTGCCGTCCAAAGGTTTTGCATCAAGAGTGAAGGGGCCAATCCATGGTACATTGGTGACGACTGGGAGTGTCCAGTTTCTGTTAGGAACCGTAGTGGTCAGGTTCCCGCCCTGGTCAAGTTCGAAAGACTCGATTAGCACTCCATGCTGGTGGAGCCCAGGTTGTGCCCCAGTAGGCACGGATACTGTCATCTGCGTGAAGGTCGAGTCATTGGCAGGAATCACCGTAGTTGAAGGCAGAGTTATCCAATCGTCGCCAGCGCTCCCGAAGGCAGTCCAGTCTACTTCGATTCTGACGGGGTCGTCTGAGAGCTGTCCATTGTAGTTCCAGACTCCGAGGAAGAGGCCGTCCCTAGCATCCTCGAAAGGTAATCCAACCCTGACCTCGGCGTTGGGGCCGTTACTCCACCAATAGGTCACCTCTTCGAGCTCTCCCGACTCGGTCCAGTCATCGGAGTCAACCATGGAATCGTTGTCGAAGTCCTCGACATAGATGCCATCTTCGTCATCATCACTCCATCTGTACACCTGCAGGAATACTCGTTCCTCGGAACTCCTATCCTGATTATTATCGAAAGCTGAGTACTCTATGGTCGCCCTAGCCCTCAGTTGCAAGGTGTCAATAGGCAGTCTGAATTCTGTACTATTGGAGATGTGTAGAGGAATCAACAGGTCTGGCCTGTCGCCTTGGTGGCCATCCCAAGTATCGTTTATTCCACCCTCACTGCCGTTGCCCAGGCTCTCCCATACATGCACAGTGTGCTCCAGAGGAGTGAATGCCGTAGGAGTGAATCTCAACATAATGTCAGTTTCGCCATAGTTATCGAACCCGATTGATACATCCTGTGACTCACCAGGGCGCATCAGGTTGATGTTCGCATCTCTGTGCTTACCCTGGAATGTGCCGCTGTTCCACTGCGCCGGACTGGCCCACCATGTTCCGTTAGTGCCGTCAAGAGTCGCCGTCGCCCGTGAAGCATTGAACCACCCCCCACCTTGCACGAAGGGCTCGTAGCCTCTATCGTCGGAAGTGGATAGGACAAAGTCCCTGAACTCCTGAGATCCGGGATAGTCCCCCAAGTTCTCCTGCCATGCTTGTGCCACTAGTGCCATCAAGCCCGCAGCGATTGGTGTGGCGAGGCTGGTCCCTCCCCAAGTCCCCCAAGCTGAGTTAGCATTGCTTCTAGAATTCAAAGGCAGGTCCCCAGTAGCCGACCATCCAACTGAGACAATATCGGGATCCATTCTTCCTACGACATTGGGGCCCCTGTTCGACCATGGTGCGTTCTGNCCCCATGAATCACTAGAGCGGCTGCTGAAGGCGCCTACTGAGAAGATCCCATGGGCTGCTCCTGGCACCTTGGCAGTTCCAAANCCGTGACCGCCATTGCCAATAGCCACAGAGTATGATGCGTTGTCATTGTATATTCTNGTGAGCCAATCAAGATAGAGTGAATACCCATCTGCNCCGGCTTCGTCTATCGATGAGTATCCGAATGAGAACGACCCTATGTGTGGTTGGTCACCTTGGGTTTGCGTTACTCCGTCGTACCCTTCAGCGATGAATCTCCAGCCATCAAGTGAATGTCCTCCAGAGTAGTGGTTCCCAATTGATGATATGGTAGCGTTAGGCGCCATCCCGAGCACCTTACCATCGCTGATGACTCCTTGGGCTGCAACAGCACTGGCGCATAGTGTGCCGTGGCTGCCCGACTCAAGCATGAACAGTGTTAGATTACCTGCACCCGGGACTCGGTTGTTGTAGCCGTGACGAGGAGCATAGGTCTCTGAGTATGGTACACCGTTAGTGCCGTCGGCTACCCAATAGACCAACCCTCCAGAAATGTCCCAGAGTCCATCTCCATCGGTATCGAGTCCAGCAGTCTCTTCGCCGGGCCTCATGGGCACATCATTGTGGAACTCGCCATCGCGGTTGATGTCTGGATAGACTGTCTCGTAAAGGCCAGATACTCTGTCATCTACCACCAGTATTGGAACATCTCCTCCGGCCTTGTTACGGAGGGTGGAATCGGGATGCTCGCCTAGGTGATATTCGCCGGAGAGAGATGTGTTCACACCCGTAATATTGTATCCTGAGCTATCGAGAATACCGTCGGTGTTGTTGTCATAATCGATGGTTGAAGTATCTGCATACCAAGTTGACCTTGATGGGTATGCATCTCCGTATACTAGCCAGTAGTACATACTATTGTGATCAAACATCAGTGGCCAGCCATGGTACGGAGACTTGGGGTCGGTAACTCTAGCCTGAGTTCCGTTAAGATCAGGATGAGCGAAGTCGACACCGGTATCTGCCACCGCTACTACCATGCCCTCTCCCGCATATCCCCTCTCCCATGCGTCAATCGCCCCATGGATTTCGCCACTTCTTACGGATTCAGGCTCAATCCCGGGAGGAGTCTGGAAGGGAGTAATGTCGTATGGTTCGGGTGAATTCTCTGCATCCAAAATCGCGATTACACCCGGGACTCCAGTGAGTTTGTGGAATATTTCTGAATTCATCCAGAAGGTCCTGTGATTGATTTCTCCATCAACAGGGTCGATAGCAATCATGTTCTCACCCATGCCCGCGGACTTCTGCGCCTCGATAGCACCATTGTCGTACTGCCATTGGTTCAGGGTTGCCAGAGAGCGAGTGATGACGGTCACTCTGACTTTCTCAGAGCCTGATTCTATTCTCTCCGAGAGGCTTGATTCAATCCAAGCATAGTCTACGCCAGGGAGAGATTTGTCATCAAGCGAAGCAACTGCGGCATAATCAGGATTAGTTGGCTCCCCGGTTTGCGAATTAATCCCAGACATCAGAGCCGTTGCAGGAGAGGTCAGCATCAGGAATGCTAACATGAATGCCCATCGCTGACGCATGTGGTTAGGGCACTCCGGGAACCTTTGATGCTGTCGCTTGCCTGTCCCGTCAAATCAAAAGCATGTGCGCCCCGTCACCGACTCGGAGTCCCGTGGTGTAGTGGTCCATCATACCGGGTTTTGGTCCCGGTGACGGAGGTTCGAATCCTCCCGGGACTACCACTATTCGTCAATTGGTCCTGAATCATCCGAGAGGTCGCGTGTGATGTTCTTCTGGTGACTTTCTAGGGTGCCTCCGCCGATCTCCAGAAGCTTTGCATCACGCCACAGCCTCTCGACTGTGTACTCTCCGACATAGCCGTATCCGCCCATCACCTGGATTGCCCTGTCTGCGATATTCTTGGCTGCGGTGGTACCGAATAGCTTGACTCCGTCTGAATCCAGCCTGTTACCAGCCATTGATAGGTCTGTGGCTCGAGCTGTATCATAGACATAAGCGCGCATTGCCCGGTACTCAGCCCATGATTCTCCGATATGCCTCTGTATCTGGCCGAAGTCACGAATCTTGCTGCCGAAGGCTTCTCTCTCGCTTGCATACTGATTCATTGCTGCTAGACATCGTCTAGCGATGCCGACACCCATGGCGGCGAGCCCTATTCTCTCGAGTTCAAGATTTCTCATCATGTGAATCATTGACTCGCCAGGGCCTCCTACGACATTCTCAGCAGGGACGACACAATCATCGAATACTAACTCAGCAGTGTTGCTTGCCCTCATTCCTAATTTATCCTCGATCTTCTGTCCAACTGAGTAGCCAGGCATTCCCTTCTCGACAATGAATGTGGTAATCTCGGCTCTACCCTTGGAATCGGTGCCGGTTCTTGCATACAGCCAGACAATGTCGGCTGGAGTTCCTTCATCGTCAATGGAACCGTTAGTAATCCACATCTTTCTACCATTGATTGTCCACGAGCCATCGTCGTTTTGTGTAGCTGAGGTCTGCATTCCGAGAACATCAGTGCCGTAGCCCGGCTCGCTCATCGCCATACATCCTATCCACTCGCCGCTGCATAACTTGGGTAGAATCCTGCTCTTCTGGTCCTCGCTACCGTTGTGGGCGAGATTGTTGGCAAGTAGTTGGTCATGGGCCAGATAAGCCAGACAGAGGCCCGGATCGGAGTACGACAATTCCTCGTTGATAATCGCAACCGCAGTAGCGTCCATCCCCGCTCCTCCGTACTCAGGAGGGACCGAAATCCCGAGAATGCCTTGCTCCCCTAGTCTCCTGAACAGTGCTGTATTGAAACTCTCATCTCGGTCGTGATCGAGTGCTTGAGGTTCGACTTCGTCGACGACAAAACCACGCACCATCTGTCTGAGCATGCCATGCTCCTCAGTGGGGTTAGCAAGATCCACATCGCGCCAATCGTCCATGATGAGCCCAAAGCGCGCCTTCGTATGAGTGATTCGTAGACACGCCTACGGCGTGACCCTTCTACTATCTCGGGGGAACGGGATTGATTCACGGATGTGATCAGCCCCCGCCAGCCAAGTACATACTCGGTCTACTCCTAATCCGAAGCCGCCGTGCGGGACTCCACCGAAGCGTCGTACATCGACATAGAACTCATATGCTTCCATCGGAGCGTTCTCTTCCTTGATTCTCTCCAGTATCTCGCTCTCGGACCAAGTCCTCTCTCCGCCACCGATAATCTCGCCATAGCCCTCAGGCGCCAGCAAATCATGGCAGAGCACATACTTCGAGTCATCTGGATCTGGGCGGTGGTAGAACGGCTTGGCGACTCTCGGATAGTGTGTCAAAAAGTGTGGGACATCGAAGTCGGCAGTGAGTATTTTCTCCTTTGAGTAGTCAAGATCTTGGCCCCACTCAACATCAACATCTTTGCTCTGCAGAATCTCAATCGCCTCGTCGTAACGCATCCTGGGGAACTCGCTGTCTGCATAGCGAGCTACGAGGTCCAAGTCCCTATCAAGGCTGGTCAGTTCTTCGGATCTCTCATCGAGCAGAGTTCTGGCGATGTGTCGCACGACACCCTCTCCATGCTGCATGACTTCAGCATTGGATGCCCATGCGATTTCCATCTCAGCATGCCAGAACTCAGTAAGGTGCCTTCGCGTCCTACTCTTCTCGGCCCTGAATGATGGTGCCATCGTATAGAGGCGTTCGAGTGCGGGCATTGCGGCCTCAGCGTAGAGTTGCCATGATTGGGTCAGGTAGGCTTTGCGTCCGAAGTACGGGACCTCAAAAAGCGTGGAGCCACCTTCGACAGCCCCGGCGACAAAGTTAGGCGCTTGGTATTCAATGAAGTCACGGTCTCGGAAGTATGAGTGAATGGCTCCGAAAACGGTAGAGCGGATTTTAAGCATCGTAGTCATCCTACCAGTGCGAAGGTACAGGTGACGGTGGTCGAGAAGGAATTCTGTCTCTCCCCCGTCTGAATCTGCCATAGCAGATTCAGTGATTGGGAAAGGCCTGTCAGGATTCACAGGACCAATAACTTCTCCTGAACTGACTTGAATCTCATGTCCGTGCTCGCGCTTAGTAGGGCTGACTTTTCCTCTGATAATGACGCTCGATTCAATCAAGGCGTTCCTCAACGATTCGAAGCACTCATCACCTACTGTGTCTTTTTTGACGACGCACTGGACTGTACCAGTAGAGTCTCTTAGTACTATGAACCATATTTTGTTTGAGCCTCTGGTCCTGTGCACCCAGCCTTTCAGTTCAACCTCGGAGTTGTCATGCGAGCCTGAGTTGATGTCGCCTATCCAGTACTCCTTGCTCATGGGTGCTCCTTTCTGCGTGAAGGTGGGGCGGTATAGGTTACTCGGTTTGAGGAGGTCGTAATGGCGGGTCTGACGGGATTCGAACCCGCGACCGACGGGTTAAGAGCCCGTCGCTCTACCTGACTAAGCTACAGACCCAGCACGGCGAATTGTCGCCCCTCTATAACGGCGACGGAGGAGATTTAGTCCAGCCTGCCGCCTTGCTTGAGAAAAGTGGAAACCCCAGAAGGTGAGGCCATTACTACTGCATCACACATGTCTATGAATAGGCCCACCTCTACTACCCCTTCTATTGATTTGATTTGATTTTCCAGCGAGGCTGGGTCTGTTATAGTGGATCCAAATTGACAGTCGAGAATGTATCCATCATTATCTGTGACATAGGGGGAATTTCCGCCTCGGAGGTTGACTTGCCCGGGACAAAACTCTTGCAACTCCGCAGAAACTCTCTGCCAATCATTCTTGCCCACTTCCAATGGCAGGTCAAATGCTCCAAGGGTTGTGACCTGTTTGCGATCGTCTGCTACCACAACCATTGCCTCGGATTTTGCTGCTACTCGCTTCTCGCGAGTCAGCGCACCACCTCCTCCCTTGATGAGTTGGAAATCAGGGTCGAACTCGTCAGCCCCATCGATTGTGATATCAAGAGGAGATGCTTTCTCAATAGTAGACAGGGGAATGCCCAGACTTTCTGCGAGTTCTTTGGTGGCCTCACTAGTAGGGACTCCAATCACTTCCAGCCCCTCCTCTGAAATCATACGGCCAATTTCGATGACGGTATACTTGATGGTTGAACCGGTACCTAAGCCGATTTTCATGCCATCACGAACGAACGAACAAGCGGTTTTTCCTGCCTCGCGTTTCAGTTCCTCGACCGTGTTCATGTAGCGGCGGTGTGATAGAATGTGAATGATGCTTTCCGATTTGGAGGCTAGGAAACAGGGCCGATTGGGGACCGAGGGGTTCATGTTGGTGCACCTCGCCGTGAATGTGAGGGAGCAGGAGGGTTGCTGACAGTGTACGACACTGAGGAAAGTCCCCTCTCCGCGATGCAGGTGGTCCGGCGCAAGTCGGAGGTCCGGGAGGGCCGGCTCTGCAACAGAAACGAACCACGACAGGGGTACTGTGAACCCGAAAGGGAGAGGTTTCCTGACCGTGGCTGGAACGAGCACCCCCGCCGGAGCAAGTCCAAGCAGGTCCGTATGGCATCGGCAGGACCGGGTAGGACGCACAGTTGAATGCGACCAGCCGAAAGGTGAACAGAAAGGGGCTTATTCCCTGCTCCCTCGCCCCATTACCCGTTATTCCACGATGGCATCGATGACTGGTTCGGTTGCAAGAGCTCCGCTCTGCCCGTAATCCAGCCACGACTCTCCTCTGGTGATCCTCGCGCCCACCTCGTGGTAAGCCACTATCATGGCGGGAAGTAATATTGAACTGGTGAGTAGAGCCAATATCAGCAGGAGCATCATCAAGACAAAGAAGTTCTGCAGTCCGGGAATCGCTACGAACAGTCCAGCGGCCAGACCAGCACAGGTCGTGGTAGTTGTCTCGAAGATGGTCTGACCTGTCTTTGCAACCGACTTGACAATACCAGAAGGGGTCTCCCGTTCGTCTTTGATCCTGTCAACAATGTGAATCGAGTCATCGACACCAATGCCGAACACAATTGTACCGACCATTGCTGTGAAGAAGTTCACATTGACTCCTCCACTACGCATCAATAGAGGCTGCCACACAACTACAACACCGACTGCAATCATTGTAAAGAAGGCCAACCGAGGTGAGCGGAACAGGATAGCCATGGCAATAAGCAGAATAAGCATGGTTGCAATTGTAGTCTTGGATTGGGCCTGCTGAACTCCGTCATTGACATCTATAGACACTGGGAGTCCGCCTGTCAACAGCGAGTTGAAGACCTGTTCGATTTCTAGGCCGGTGCATGACCAAGCGGAGTCACATACCTTATCCCCTGAAAGAAAACCATCTATAGCATCCCTCAGAACTGTTGCATCAGCGAGATTGATGTAAGGCTGATTGACATAGACTAGAGTCTTGGTCTCGCCGCCACCTTGGTCGGCGTTCATCAGCATCGAGCGGACTTCGGGAGAGAGCGTATCGAATGCAACATTGACCATGTCCTCTCTGCTAGTCACAGCGTATGGCCAGCAATCGGGACGGAATGGGTTAGTCGACTCGTCCCAGCACTCATCGTGTAGAATCTCCCACAGACTCTGGTCATAAAGCTCCAGATCTCCTATGACAACATCAACATGTATCGATTTGAGTATCGTCACCAGACTGACTGTTGAGGTATTGGCGACCTGGTCTATCTTCTCCACCTGCATGATGTCTATCGCATCTAAGATAGGTAGGTCGCGTATCGGCGCGGTACCGTTCTGAGATCCACGTTGGGTCGCATCGACGATGAACATGTTAGTCTGCCCGCCCTCGAATACGTAGCTGTACTCTCTGAGGGTCTCGTACGACTCAAGACCAGGGGGGACCTCGTCCGAAGATCCGCTGAGGCCCTTACCGAGCTCCTCCTTCAGAATCGAAGCCCCGGCAAGAGTTAGGAAAAGAGTCACCAGTAAAACAATCACTGTGTTCTTCACGGGTACTTCACCAATTTTCTCCCAGAGTCTGTCGAAGGCCTTAGAAGGAGCCTTTCTGTATCTCAGTAATTGCACCAATGCTGGTACCAGTATCATCGACATCAGGAATGTGATTGCGATACCAAGCAGCAGGGTCGTTCCGACGGTCCTCATCGGTTCTATCGGGACTAGGCTAGGCCATCGTAGAACGCTGAACCCAATTATCGTAGTTAGGGCTGAGAGGAAGATTGCATGTCCAGTTGTAAGGACTGCTCGCACGGTAGCAGTCAGGGTGATGTGAGAGTCCCAGGGGTCGATGTCCTCAGTCTGGAAACCATCTCTCTGGGCCGACCATGCCATCTCCAACCTTTCTTCGATTAAATCGATCCTATTCTCCTCTATCCTATTGGTCAGATGAAGGGCATAATCCACTCCCAATCCAACTAGAATGGGGCCGACGGAGATGATCATCGGAGTGAGCATGATGTCGGCGATTACGGTAATTCCGAAGGTGATTGCTAGGCTCATCAGGATTGGAGCTCCACAGATTATTATGACCTTCGGATTGCGGTGCAGGAGAAGCATTGCCAGACATACAAGCACGCCACTAATCGGCAGCATTCGATCCACCAACTCCTGATAGATGGCATCCGAAATATCGTGTACCACTGGAGTCAATCCGGTGATGGTTACAGCCTTTCTATCTTCAGTGGAAGTGAATTCGTCCATCGTTGAAGTCGGAGAGAGATATGTGCGGTGACAGATCTGGCAGATTGCCTGGTCTGATTCCTCATAGATTAGCAACTCAGCGTGTCTGATGAACGCCTTGTGGTCCCTGAGTTGTCCTGACGGATTCTCTTTCGACTTACCCTTGGGGTCGTCGCGTGGTGTTATCGCAGTGTCTGACATGTCGAACTTCAGACCCATGACGACGACAGTCGTGTCCCAAATTCCGTCGTTGTTAGTGTCTCGAATGAAACTGGATAGTAGAGGTTCTGCGTCCTCTACGAAACGATCAATTCTCTCTTGAGCGCCATCTCCTTCGGGAATCGAGTATCCTTCAAACGGATTCAATGAGGATATTGCGCAGTCCTCTCCATCCCCAGTGGGTAAGGCGTACTTCTCCATAGCGCAGTTGAATCTGTAATTGGATGAGTTTGCCTCCTTGACAATCTGGGCTGGAGACAGAATCCAGACCACTCCATCTATCGCCCCTCTGTCCTCCTTGTTGTAATCCAAACCAGATTGGTAACCTCCGATGCCACGATTCTGATCATCACCTTCAATCCAAGATATCTGTTTGAGAATCTCGACATCAGTGATATTCTCAGTCCCTCGCATGGAAGAGTCTGCGATGGCGTTATTAGTCTGGATATAGAGCATGAAGATGTCAGTTGACCATTGCTCGCGAACTTGCTGTAGCAGCTCAGTTGAGTCGGCCCCATCTGGAAGGTAGATTTCTACATCTCCGTTAATCTGGTGTTCGAATTCCATCGCATCTCTGCCTATCGTAGCTGTAACTAGAATCAGCAGAATAATTACGGCTGCAGGGCTTCTGAGAATCGAGGAATAAGTCAGTTCAGCAGTCCTCCGTGTGGCTGCCTCTGCGGCATCGCTGGCATCATCAACCAGTTGAGCAATGGTGTCAACTCCCTCTCCGATGAAGCTGGAAGACAACGATTCCCTGGCATCGTCTAAGGACTGCTTTATTGGTTTAAGTCTCGAGAAGAATCGGTCCCAAAAAGCCTGCTCGTCATCGCGTTGATTATCGGTGGTGACAGAGTACCTGTCAGCTAGTTCCTCTTCACTCACGCGGGGGTGCCCCTGCGGGAACCAAATGAAGCGTTCGCAATGGCTCTCCTTCAGAAGCGATTTGCATAGCATCAGACAATAGACCGACCCGTTCGTATCAACTGCACCTTTGGAAAAGGCGACTCGTACCCGATGGACTCAAGGCATGCGGTAGGTTGGACAAGACATGGAACTGGTCACCGGAGGAGCAGGATTCATCGGCTCGCACCTAGTCGATGCGCTGGTTTCCAATGGGAAGACTGTCAGGGTTCTCGATAACTTCAGCAGTGGTCGTTTGGAGTTCCTGTCGCACCACGAGGATTCTGAGGCAGTCGAGGTCGTCAAAGCCGACTTGCTTGACTCCGAGGCCGTCAGGCGGGCCATGTCGGGTGTCGAGGTTGTCCACCATATGGCGGCTAACCCCGACATAAGACTGGGCACTACAGTCACAGACACGGATCTCAAGCAAGGAACTGTGGCCACCTACAATGTTCTCGAGGCTATGAGGCTAGAGGATGTAGGGATGATCTCGTTCTCTTCCTCATCCGCTGTATACGGAGAGGCGGATGTCATGCCTACGCCCGAGACCTATGGGCCAATCAAACCAATCTCCTTGTACGGAGCTTCCAAATTGGCCTCAGAGGCACTTATCACAGCGTGGTGCGGGACCTTCGGAGCCAAGTCTTGGATTCATCGCTTCGCTAATATCGTCGGCCCTAGGGGGACTCATGGAGTAATCTACGACTTCATCCACAAGCTGAAGGTAGATCCAAGCAGACTCGAAGTTTTGGGCAACGGAATGCAGGAGAAGTCCTACATGTCTGCTCATGATTGCGTGCAGGCGATGGTTCACCTCGTCGACAACACCGACTCGGATGTCAACCTGTACAACTTGGGAACCGGCGATACTTGCTCGGTTCGTCGCATTGCAGAGATTGTAGTCGAGCAAAGTAACCTAGAAGGGGTCTCAATCGATTACACCGGTGGAGATCGAGGCTGGGCTGGCGATGTGCCCAAGACCTCCTTGGATGTGGATAGTCTATTCTCGACTGGTTTCAGGCCCGAGATGATGTCAGAAGAGGCAATCAGGAACACTGCGAGTGCCCTGATATCGGAGATTGGCCTTTGATGCTGATGCGGTAATGACCATTTCATTAACCGGACGCACGAGGAAGTACCGTGAGCAAGCGCTGGTACCAAGATAACAGGAGGGATGCCTGGAGGCGTATCGCACGCTCGAAGGGATACCGGACTCGTTCTGCGTACAAGTTGAAGCAGATTCAAGACAGGTTTGGCGTAATTAGAGCGGGCGACTGTGTGCTCGATGTGGGATGCCATCCGGGTGGATGGTTGCAAGTCGCAGTTGAGGAATCTGGAGACGAAGGGTTGGTTATCGGAGTCGATCTTCTTGCAACCTCTCCGGTAGAGGGCGCGATGGTAATCATCGGGGATATAACAGATGATTCGTCCATCGAGCGAATCAACGCAACACTCGGCGGGCGAGAAATCAATGTTGTTGTCAGTGACATTTCTCCCAATCTCACCGGGCGTTACGACACCGATCAAACCATCTCCCTCGAATTGTCCACACTTGTTCTAGATGCGGCTATGCGCTTCATTCCCGCAGGAGGGTCATTCGTGACCAAGATATTCCAAGGGACAGGCATAGAGGGGCTGGTCAATGCGGCAAAGGACAGGTTCTCTAATGTCCAGAGATTCTCTCCTACCGCCAGTAGAAACTCTTCATCTGAAACCTACTTAGTTTGTCAGAAGAGGTTGTCGCGTGTGCGTCCTGCAGCTCGAGGTAAGAGTGCATTGGAACAGGTCAATGAGCATCTTAGTGGGCTGGGCATACTTGTCGAGGAAGTAGATGAAGATGAGGAAACTATAGTTGGCTTCAGAAGACTGAACAAAGATGAATGATGAAAGATGTTGTTTATTCGGAGTCTCTATCATAGGGGACGATGTTTTGCCATTCGGATGAATCTGAGCGGGCCACGACAGCATGCACCCAATCGGTTTCAGAGCAATTGAATACTTCATGTGGCAAACCTGGCTCGATGTAGAACATGTCACCTGCACTGTGGACTACAGACTTCCTGCAGCCAGGCCCATACTCGTGCCTGACACTGCCTTTTAGCAAGTAAATCATCACATCGAAGTCGACATGGATGTGCGCCTTTGCCACCCCTCCGGGAGGGATGTAAGCGCGATTCATCGACAATCCGGTGGATGGTGTGTTCTTGCCTGAAAGGCCCGGAGCATACTCGATATTGTTCCAGCCTCTGACCTTCTCCAGTTGTCTGAGGCTCCAGATTCCGCCCTCGTCGGTAACGTAATCATTCAGATCGATTTCTCCGCCCGCAAGAGTGAGTTCCTCTTCAGACATTTTGCTCGTCCATCAACTTGGGCAGCGGTATTTCACCCTAACCTAAGAAGAGTATTGCTCACTTACTATCTGTAATTGACAAGTCAACGCTAAAAAGGGATTGCGATTCGCCGCCTCACCGGGGTTCGCTAATGGGTCAACGAGCAGACATCTGTACTTCATCAGGTCTACCACTAGTCGACAAGAAAAGTACTGCTTTTCCATGCCCCGAATGCGGACACTCAATCGGGCGCAGCGAGCAATGTAGAGTTCAAGCAGTAGAGTACATCTGCACAGAGTGCGGTTTCAGCGGGCCCTGAGGTGATTTGATGGGGCATGTCGTAGTCAAGTACAAGGTAACTATTGACCAGCCGGAAGAAGGTGCTCCTGATTACGACGGGATTGCTGGAAGTATCGACAAGTTAGATGAGGTACAGGCAGTTGAAATCAAACCTCTGGCATTCGGAATGATGTTTATCGAAGTTCAGGCTGTGCTCGGTGAAGGAGAGGGAATCGTCGACGGGTTTGAGACGAATGTCCGCAATCTGAATCCTCTAATCGGCCAGATTGAGGCTTTGGAAATGGGCCGACTCTGATCAATAGTGATTCAGAGGCGACTTCATCATCTCTCGCATCAAAACTGTTGCATAAGTTCCTGGGGGCAGCGAGAACCCGAGCCTCAGGCTAGCTCCCTCGGGATGCCACCTGTCTACATCAGAAGGGCCATCTCTCCATCTCTGTGAGAGTTGATCCTCGGGAACCTCTTGGGCCTCCTCCACGGAGAAGGAATCAAAGGGTACTGAAAGTGGGCGTCGAGTTCCCGAAGAAGTGAGTCGAGGGATACTAGAAACTCTCCAATCAACATCTGTCAGGCCAGACTTCTCCAGACCTATGAGCTCAATCTCTCCCTGCTCGCCCGAAGCTAGATTAGAGTCCAATCCGGGTAATGGCCCAGTTACTGACAGTCTTCCAAGGTTGCAATTCCTTCGGCATCTCTCGAGATTTGATTCGGTCACCTCTGCCAACTTGGAGACATCAATCCTACCATTGGCGTGCAAGGGGGCAACTAGGTCTCCCAGAATGGGTTCAATCAATGAGTGCCCAGAATCCATTCTAGCGACTAGTGCGTGGTTGAATGCTAGAGATTGTAAAGAATGTACGGAGAGCAATTGAAGTGAATGAGGGAGTCTTTTGAAGGCCCTCAACCAATCCTCGGGCTCATTGGCCAGCGATTCGAGGATTGACCTCTCGTAGCCGAGGTGTTCTGGGATGATTTCAAGACAAGCGCTTGCATCCCTCTCATCCCTCCACATCTTCCTGAAATTCCAAACATCCTCGGTATCGCTCTGTCCTTCCATGCCAAGGTATAGATCACAGGCCTTCTCGAAATCATCCTCGACCACGGCCCTACCGACTTCGGGAGTGACAGGGCGAGTCGAGCCGAATCTCTGAGGTCCAATCCAATTGGGAAAAGAATCGGCTCCCATTCGCTCCGACATACCCGAGATAATTTGCCGGACTCTGGACATCGACTCCTTGCTGTCAATCGGATTGCTATCTGAGTCGGAGCATCCTCTGACGGTAATTGTGAATCGGTTTCCATCGTGATCACTCATGCCGACCTTATGGTGAGTTCGTCCAATCACCTCAATAGTGGCATCTGTAATCTCTGCTGATTCGACCTTTGCGCGATGAGCGTCGATGACTAATATCTGGCTAGTTACAGCCCTCTTATCCTTCATTCCAGATGAGAATATTCTTCTTCTGCTGATTCCACATGCCTTAGCCAGCCGCCCTATGAATCGATTAGTCTCCCAGTTGTTAAGCGACACTCTGGCTACTGTGAACCGGCCCTTTGGGTCTAATGCCGGAATACGAGCGATTTCATCGACTCGGAAGTCCTCAACCCTAGTCTTGAGGAGCCCGCCTATTCCATCTCCTTCTGCTGACCATCCGGTCAGTCCCAATTGCTCTTCTACAGAGCTGAACGACAAGACTCCACCGCCATCACAGTTTGAGCTTCGACAATTCCTTCGAAAGGTCTGAGCACAGGCTCTTGAAAACCTTCTCAGCACTCTTTCCCTTGACTGTTCGGATGTATAGTTCCGGCTCATCTAGGTCGGGGTGCTTCTGGAAGTAGTTGGAATACTCAACATCCTTGCTGGAGTTGAGTCTTGAGCGGAATAACTGCAGAGATGTGTGGTCCTCTCCCGACATACGTAGTCTAAGTTCGCGTCCTTCGTTTTGTAGCACCTTGATTGGCATGTCAGCCGCGCGACCGGACGCTCCCTTTTGAGTGCTTTCATCTTTATGTTGGACCCTTCGGGGTCCAAACGGAGCCTAAGTTATAGATAGGGGTCGATTGGGGGCCGCATGACCGGGGGATTAGCATCCTCGGAGGCCCTTGAGCGGCTGTTCGAGAAGTCCTCAATGGCCATAGTTGTCTTGAGTGTGCTGTTTACTGCTATGATGACGCAGGTGCTGATTGATTTCCCTGGATTCACTACCGAGATATCCTCATTTGCGCCAGAATCCGATTCTGATTCGGCCGAGGATAGAATCAGCGAGGAGATGGGAGCCACTCCCCATCTCCTATACATCGATGTAAGGCCCTTCAGCGAATCATCTGATGGAGGGAACGCTTGTGAGGATTTGTCGTGTAATGTTCTAGAGCTTGCGGCGTTGCAACAACTCTCTATTGATCTCGATAGAGTTGAAGAGTATGCGAATGAGAATGGCGGATTCATCATCTCTCACCTCAATGCTGCAGGCATAATCGAAACAGCCCTGAGTGAGAGAGACGAGCAGGCTAGGGGCCTCTCTCAGTTCTCCGATTGGACCGAACTATTAGGTGCAGTCTCAGATGGAGAAGAGTGTGCCGACGCTATCGGAAACGATCAGGCAATTGCTTCGGCGTCTTTCGCAGCCTCTGCTATGTTGCATACGAACTTCGATTACGAACCAGTATGCGAGTGGTTGGATAGTGGCGAGGGTAATCCTACTCCAGTGGCATCAAGCACAATGTGGGTGATCGAGATTAGTGGCGACATTAGCAACGAGAACAGGCGAGATTTGTCGGCCGGAATAAGAGACCTGTTGAGTGACTCAGGGGGTGTATTGAGTTACGGTGTGATTTCTGATGATCTGATTAGTCACGATATCAACGAATCAACAATGGAAAATCTAGTTTGGTTGCTGCTAATCGCAGTTCTCGTTGTAGTGGCACTACTGGCCTTGGCCTTTCGCTCTTTCATGATGGTGGCAGCCCCACTAATGGGACTCTCAGCAGCGTTGGTATGGACCTACGGCATAGTTACTCTATTGGGTATGCGACTCTCAGTCCTCGAAGTCGCTGTGGCCCCCGTCGTTCTAGGATTAGGAATAGATTACTCTATCCACCTTCAAAGAGCCTATGAGTCGGCTAAGAATCGCTCGGAGAGCGCAGCCAAGGCATGGGTTGAATCAATCTCTGTGTTGCGACTGGCCCTTTCACTAGCAGTAGTCACAACTGTGTTCGCTTTCCTAGCCAACACCTTCTCGGAATTGCCTCCACTCAGGACATTTGGATTCACATTAGCTCTAGGTGTGGTCTCGGCTTTCGTTGCCAGCACCATCACAGTAGGTGCGGTACATGTCGTAGTCGAGAAGCGTGCTGGAGAAATGCATCACAGAGGCTTGAGGCTAGATAGTCTGGCCGATATGTCCACGCGTTTCCAGAGGAGAAATACTGCCAGAGTGTTACTAATTGTTGCCATGATTACCATGGGTTCGGTCATAGTTGCGATTAGAGAGTTGGATACCAGTTTCGAACTCACCGACTTCCTCTCTGAGGAGGGCATGGATATCGTGGAAGTCAGAAATGATATTTACGACTCTTATGATGCTGCAGCTTGGAAATCGGTCATACTCTTGATTGAGCCGAACGACGGGGGTGACTCTCTCGCAGGAGGCGAAAGGGATCTTTTGAGAGGGTTATGGAGATTGGACGGCAGAATCTCCACCTTACCTGAGGTCGTCAACCCTAACTCAGGTTCTCAGCGTCCATCCTATGATGGCCTATACACGATATTGCGTGATGCTGTGGAAAACGACCCCGCTTTCGGGGAGGCGTATCACTTGGACATCTTTGACGGGGGCTTGGATCTCACAGGAGACTTTGTTGAAGGTGATATCTCAGCCGCTGTCTCGTCTCTGTTGAACAATGATAGTATCGGCGATCCATTGAGAGGAGTTTCATGGTCGGAAAGAACCAGTATGCATGTGGCTCTGACTGAAGACGAGTCTGCAATCAAGTATCTGAGAATGAGAGTGGATGTTCTAGTCAGCAACAGTGAGGAGGCTCAAGAGGTCTCTGATGTCTTTACCAAGCAGGCTCAGTTGATAGAAGAAGACGGTTTAGTTGGAGGGCAGGTTCATGTTACTGGAGATGTGATTGTCCTCAACAATGTACTATCGGGATTAGTTATCTCACAGGTTGAATCAACAATCATCAGCCTGTTCGTTTCAATACTGGTCCTAGTCTTGCTAACTCGTCGCCTAGGGCAGTCATTGGTGGTGATTCTACCAGTCGGCCTTGCGGGAGCGTGGGTTGTTGGAGCAATGGCGATGCTTGGGATTAACTGGAATGTCCTCACAATTATGATTACTGCGCTAACCATAGGTCTGGGGATTGACTACTCGATTCATGTCTGGAGGAGGATAGAGGCGAATCGGAACTCGGGAATGAGGACATGGGAGGCCATGAGGGACATGTACTCGACCACAGGAACTGCATTGTTGCTATCTGCTGGTACGACGATTTGCGGATTTATGGTCCTACTCCTCTCGCCGATTCCGGTGATTCAGGACTTCGGGGTTGTCAGTTCAATATCTGTTCTATTCTCGTTAGTGATGGCTCTACTCGTACTCCCAGGGCTACTAGCTGCCGAGTTCCGCAGTGGCAATGGATACTAGTCTGATTTGAGATCAATTGCAGAGACTACTCCATTCATGTCTAGGCCCTGTTCCCTAGCCACGAGTGCTAGAGCCATCCAGAGAGTAACTGGTCCTAGTGCCCTACGTTTACGCTGAGCTCGCCGCAGTACCTCCTTGTTTTGCAAGCCCGAACTGGTGGAGATGATTTCAATTAGAGAAGGTATGGAACCCTCGGCCCTATCCAGTGGCAGATTGTTCCTTTCAGGGTCAGATATCTTTGGCTCGGGTGATCTTTGTATTGGATTGGGTTCAGATGGCTGTTTCTCTACGAGTTGTTCTTCTAACACCAATTCCGGAACAGATAGAATACTGTTTGGAAGTGGCCTCCATCCCAGGGGTGGCCTAGAAAGCACAAATCCGTAGGCGGGCGAGATCATGTCTGCATTATCGATCAGCCAGCCAGTTGAGCACAGGTGTCCGATTATTGACATCGATTCCTCGGGTGTGAACCACTGCAACTCAAGTGACCAAATTCTGGATAGGGTATCTCGGGTAGCAGACTGTTTAGGAGAGTCGAACAGTGCTGGGTACAGAAGACGGCCGACTTCGAGATAGTGTCCATCAACCATGATTATCATTCCGTGATTACTGTGATATGCTTGATGCTTATCCCTCTGTGATTGAGCAGTTTGGCAACTGATTCAAGAGACAGGGCGATATCGGGGGCCGAGACTGATGGCGCGGAGATACGTTGCTAGGGACCCGCGGACATGGAAGAAGATAGGTTCCTCAGGCTCTTCCTTGGACATCAATATCCAAGGCTTGCTGCCCGCGGAGGGAGTTTGGGAGAGGATTCCGAAGCATGAGGTGATCCCTCTCGCTAGAGGGGACATCTCAAGCGTCGAGATTCCTCGTGGCAAAGGAGGTTCTTTCGCTGTCAGAGGAGATGCGATACATGCGCTTCATGTCGTATTAGATAGTAGACTCGATGAAGCGCACAGTGTACTTCTTGATTGTCTAGATGATGATGACGAGGCAATCAGGGTGGCGGCTCTCAGAGGGCTTCCACCTTTGGCCATCAAGCGGCATGAGGGACTACTCCAGTGCCTAGCGGACAGATTGCTGGATGATCATCACGAAGTCACCGAAGCCGCAAGAGTATGTCTGACCAGGGTTGCGCCTGTGTTCCCATCCGGTTGCGAGGAAATACTCAGAAGAGAGTTGAGGAGGCCCGAGAGCAATCATCGCAAGAATGCCTTCGAGGCGCTCAAGTTGACCGCTGAGAGTTGGCCTGAGGCAGGATGCCTGCATCTAGACGAGTTGATTCGTGAGGAAGATCGAGATCTCAGGAGAAGGGGGTCGAAGATTCTCAGAATCATTTCCACGCGTTCCGGCTCTGCTGGCTGGGATTTAGTGGGATGGTCTTTGGAGGACGAAGATCCTCAAGTCAGGAGAAATGCTGCCAATACGCTAGTCCAATTGGCCAATGCAGAGCCTGCGATTGCGACCATTCTGATAGAAGCCGCAATGCAGGATGAAGATTCAGGAGTCAGGAAGTCAGTCATTCGGGCCTTGAAACGACTTGACATGCGGAATCCGAGAGTTAGTAAGATGATTGTTGACGGGGCTAGAAGCAGGGACTATAACCTTAGAAAAGCGTGTATAGATCACCTCTCAGTAATTATGACAGGGGAGGACTTGAGGAATGCAGCTGCTGAGTTGCTCCGTCAAGAAACCAAGCCGGAACTCAGACGCCGACTAGCATCCTTAGCAAGGGATGTCGAAATAGTAGGCACAGAGGAAGAGAAGAATCGATTCCTTGCGCCCCTAGACAAAGTTGAGGGTGAAACTGTAGACGGGGCACCGCATAGCGGTGAAGCGCCACTCAGGCGTGAACATGATAAACAGAAGTCGGGTCGGCCGCACAGCGAGGATTGACCATGAGCGATGAGTTCGACGATAAGGGGAAGCGATTCGATGACCTCTGGGATGGCGTGACACCCAAGGGAATTAATCGCAGTAAGTCAATCAGATTCAGGCAATATATGCGCCAGCATGTTCTACAGAAGTTCCACAAGAGGCAGAAGGGGCAGTTTGCTTCTGCTGTTGACAACCATTTCAATCACAGCTTCTCAAGCAAGGATCAGTTCTTGACCAAGGAGAACTGCAAAAGATACTGGATGGGCGAACTGCAGAAGGAAATCTCCGAATCCGAGACCTTCTGAGGCGATAAGATGACTTCATCGCAATTTGATTTCTCCTCATGGGGCCTAGAGTCCTCAATTGCCAAGGGCATTTCATCCAACGGTTGGGAGAAACCCACTGAGATTCAACGAGAGGCGATTCCTCCAGCACGGAAAGGATTGGATGTCGTCGGTCAGGCCAAGACTGGTTCTGGCAAGACTGGTGCCTTCGGTATACCAATACTTGAGTCGTGTGAACCATTGGGTCACCCTCAGGCAATCGTCCTGTGCCCTACTCGTGAATTGGCGGTTCAAGTCGCCCGAGAGATGGAGTCACTACAAGGAAGTAAGGGATTATCGATTCAGACCGTGTACGGTGGCACTGACTTAGAGAAGCAGGCCAAGAAGTTGAGTAAGGGTTGCGACATCGTAGTCGGCACACCTGGAAGAGTCATCGACATGACCAAGCGGGGGCATCTGGACTTGGAGCGAATTTCGATATTCTGTCTCGATGAAGCTGATAGGATGCTAGATATGGGATTCTTCCCTGATGTGTTGTGGATTCTTGAGAAATCATCCTCTCGCCAGCAAACACTACTGTTTAGCGCCACTTTCCCTGAAGAAGTACTGGATGCGGCAGAGGAGTTCATGACCGATCCAGTCCACATCATGAGTGATGACATGGAGGTAGAGATTCCTGAGATTGACCAATATGCGATTCACATAGGTAGGATGAACAAACTCTGGGCTCTAGGTAGAATCATCTGTAACATGAAAGATGGCGATCAGATGCTGATATTCGCCAACACCAAGCGGATGGTGGAAATCCTCACTGAGAGATTGGGTAAGTTCAGAATCCGAGCCACCGGTTTGCATGGTGACCTATCGCAGAACAAGAGAGAGAAGGTCATCGACTCTTTCAAGCAAGGAGGAGAGGAGATTCTGGTGGCTACCGATGTCGCTGCGAGGGGGCTCGATGTCGACGGTATCACTCATGTCGTTAATTACGACTTGCCAGTTGATACTGAGACCTATGTACATCGTATCGGACGTACTGGCAGGATGGGCAGGAAGGGCGTCGCATGGAGCTTTGTAACACGCGAAGAGACTTCTCAGATTGAGAAAATCTCGTCAACTTGGAGCCTATCAATTGAGTTCACTGAGGCGCCCTCTCTCCCAGAGGGAATGAATCGGGACCCCATTGGCAAGAGAGAAGACTGGGATGAAGTCTCAGATATCTTTGGAATGGTCAAGGTTAGAGTTCCATTAGGGAAGGGCGATTACAGCAAGAGAGATTTGGCTGATTGGATTATCGAGCAGGCTCGAGTACCGGACATAGCCATTGGTGAGATTCTCCAGAATGATGAAGAAACTGATGTGGAAATTCATGTCGACAAAGTAGCGTATGTCATGGATGTAATCAAGGCCAGAGAGTTCAATGGTTTGTCCCTGAGTGCAAAGATTGTTGGCCCCTAGGTGTTGGAATGTCGGAGGAGTCCGTCATCACTCTCAATCTAGTCGGCTTCATGTGCCCAATTCCAGTTCATGAGACTCGTAGAGCGTTTCAATCGGCCACCAGCGGTACAGAGATATTCGTTCTATGTGATGACCCGGAGACTTTGCATGACATCCCTGCCCTTTGCAATCGCATGGGACTACAACTCTTGGGTGTGGAAGAGGAAGCAGGAGAGTATGGATTCAGGATTCGCAAGTAAATTAATTCGGGATACCATTCAAAGGCATGGAGAAACTCGCGGAATCATGACGAGCGCTGTAGATATCAGCGAACTGGGCGATATTCCTGCTGAAGCCCGTCTACCGACTCCTCATGGAGACTTTAGAATCCGTGTTTTTCATGAGGAAAGCACAGGTTTCGACCATGTAGCTATGACTCTGGGTGACATGTCTGGCCCTGATCCAGTTCTAGTTAGGGTCCATTCCGAATGTTTGACAGGCGATGCATTGCAGAGCCTTAGGTGCGATTGTGGGGCCCAGTTGGATGCGGCTATGAGGCAGATTCAGGAAGTCGGATGGGGCTGCATTGTTTACCTCAGACAAGAGGGTCGCGGGATTGGTCTTCATGCCAAGATACAGGCATACAACCTACAAGACAGAGGAGCTGACACTCTAGATGCCAACCTCATGCTTGGGCATCCTGTCGATAACAGGGACTATCGGGTGGCCTCGGAGATACTATCATCGCTGAAGGTGGAGAATGTCTGTCTGCTCACTAACAATCCCGACAAGATTCTACAGTTGCAGGAATTGGGAATCAACATCGTCGAGAGGATGCCAATCATTGTTGGAGTAGGGAGAGAGAATCGTGATTACCTCATTACCAAGGTCGACAGAATGGGTCATGACATAGATTCAGATAGCCTAAACGGTGGAGATTAAGTGGGGCCGTGACCGGGACTCGAACCCGGGCCGGCGGGACCACAACCCACCGTGCTAACCGCTACACCATCACAGCCGTATGCAGGACTAGGGGCCATTCCCTGTTTATCAACAGTACCGGGGCCCCGGGCGACTTACGGGACCAACGGATTGAAGCGGTGCCCTCCATCGTTGTGTGCCATGGGGACTGCTATTAGAGCGATTTTGGCATCCTTTCTCATGTTGTGCATGGCACAGGCCGCACCTATTGCAGGGGGCGATACGGTCATCGGAGCCGAGGGATTTCAGTTGCTCGAGGCGGGAGACTTCTCTGAACCAGAACTTTGGGAAATCAGCAGCACTTCTGGGTTCACACAGGATTCGGCAGAGCATTCGGTAGGCATGGTTGCCGATGATGAGCTTTCATTCACCCACGACAGACCAGATAACTTCGCTCAAACCACTTCTTGGGCTACCTTGAGTCCGACTGGCTCCAACTCAACCCTAGGGGAGTCAGATACATTCTACACATGGTCAAAGGGGCCAAACATAACCATGGGCGGCTACGATTTCTCTGGCCTCCACGGAATGATAGTAGCGAATGTCTCAATGGTCTTGCATTTCTCGATTCCAGATGTACTCAATCAGGATTCTGTCAGAGTAATCCTACAGAACCACGGAACGGATCAGTTGGTGACGACCTATGCTCGCACCCTAGGGCCAATACATCGAATCTCTAATCCAGTAGCACTCCCGCTGGATGGATTAGTTTCACCTGACTGGAATGATCTTGAGGATACTCAATTCACTATAGATTATGTCTCTGACAATTCTGGTTCGGATGATTCGGAGGTCAGGGTTGATGCAGTGGGCCTGAGAGTGAAGTACCATCAGCCTTGGTACTCTTTTGAGACTGTCAAGGCTGTCACTTCGGTACTCGAAGCCAATTCGCCAGTACTAGACTTTGGCCCTTACGATGGTGAAATCGCTGGCTTGAGTACCGAGAGTTGCGGTCTGATTCCAACTAGTCCTGCTTCGGGTTTCTGGAGTTTCTTTGTTGATAATCCTCCTCTACAGGGACTCGGTAGAATCCATGTATATGGCACTGGAAATCATACAATCTGGGTACATTCTGGACTTGAAGGGGACTTTGTTGAGAAGCAACCGGGAGAATTGGTTCAAGATATGGGATTTGGGCAGAGTATCAGAATAGAAATTCATGATGGATGTGTTTCGGGAGCCAGAGTGGATGTGAATGACCCTCGGCTAATTGTTCGTGGCAGTGTAAGTGGGGATATCTCAGGGTTGGCAGAGACTAGTTACATCCGTTTCGCCATTGGCAACGAATTGGTTACGAGTATCCCTGTTGACAAAGGGGAGTTCCAGGTTGATGTACCCGTTGGATACGCTCTGCCCGAGGCAGGAGATGAGTTGCAAGTAGGAGTGGCGAGCAGGTTCCAGTGGTCTTCAAACGGCACCGCTGAGACGACTGTGGTGCATATCGAGGAGATGTCAATAAGTGGTGCTTTCGAAGTATACTGGGATTATGATCCGGAGTGCTTTGACCTAGATGACATGTCATTTAACGAAGATGAGCCCGGAGTACATCTTCCAATGGACGCTAGGTGTCAGGACGACAATACTTCTCCCGGAGACTTGTTGATTAGTGCTTCCAGTAGTGATTCAGGAGTAATCGAGGCCAGTATAGTCGAGCAATATGTCAGAATCCAACCAGTCAAGGATGCTTCTGGGAGTTCCATAATCACGGTGGAAGTGATGGATTTTATGGGCAATAAATGGTCTGATTCATTTACAGTAGATGTCAATTCCGTGAATGATGCCCCTATCCTCGAAGGACTGCCTGTAACTGTATACATAGAATTGGGAGAGACAATGGTCGTCGATCTCGAAGTCTCGGATGTGGATTCTGATACCCTAGACCTGCAAGCCAGCAGGTCATGGGCCACCTTCGACTCTGTGAACGATCTAGTGATGACCCCTGTGAGTAAAGGAAATCATATGGTGGAAGTTACTGTTAGTGATGGTGAGCAGAGTGTTACCCAGGCTATTGAAGTGATAGTATCTGCCAAGCCAGATCTAGCCATTGAGATGGTAGAAGTCTGGAAGGATGGAACTAGAGTCTCGCAAGTTGAGCGCGGAGATGTTGTAGAAGTTCATTCTCATGTCAGGAACTTAGGCCCTGAAACTGCTGATGCCGTGGATGTGAAGTGCCGTGTCGAAGGAGTTCTGATTGGAACGGTGATGATTGACAGCATAGCTCCGGGTGAGTTAGGTATCGCAGTTTGCGATGCACAGGTACCCAACAGCGGGAGTCAAGTCTCGTTCGAGGTATTCGCAGATGCGACGGGTTCTATCGATGAGTCATCAGAAGATAACAACGAGGGTTCGGTCTCTGTGCCTATATCCAATACTGATGAGGATGAAGGCATAATCGACTCGATTGAGCGCGGACCTGCGATATTATTCCTAGCAGTTGGTCTAGTTCTGATTTCACTCACTGCACTGTACTTCGGCCCGGGCAGGGTGAGTAAGCCATTCGAGCACCGAAAGTAGTCGGTTCTCTAGTATGCAGACATACCGTTGGCCGATAATCGGGCATTTTCGGGGAATCATTATACCAGTCACGAGTTCGAACAGTGATACTGAGCGAGTCTAGGCCCGTGCAGTGGTGTGTGTAATTATGATGAAGTTGAAGATTCGTCTAGAGACCGACGAGTGGGTATACGAAGAGCACGAGCTGAACTAGCTCTACTCCTTAGACCAACTCTGTGGGTATGTCCCAGGCTCCATTAGAACCGATTTCGCGACAGCTACTTCTCCTGCTGACATGTCGCTGAGAGAATCTGAATCGACCTTCATCATCGCCACGGAGACAGCCTCGCCCTTGACTGTTCTCAATTGCACTGCAGTTCCCTCAGATACTCCCTTCTGAGCACTAATGACTCCCGGCCTTGCTAGAGGGGCTCCGTGTGAGAGTGCTGCGGCAGCCCCATCCTTGATGGTGATTAGTGGTAGTCTACTCAAGAGAGACTCGACGGGCGAGATTAGTTTCCTCAGGGCTCCATCTTCGCCGTGCTCATGATACAGGAATGCAGCATCTGCCAGTTGCTGCATCGTGCAAGCCATTTCTTGGGAGAAGGAACCTGTATGGCTCCTATGCAGTTCTGTCAATTCACAACTGGTCCCCAATAGTAAACCAATGTCTTTTGCGAGAGTCCTCACATAGGTGCCTGCACTACAAGATAGTTCGAAAGCGGCAATCTTGGAATCTGGGTCCACTTCTATCACTCTAAGAGATTGGATGGTCCGCGTTCTGACTTGTATCTTCACTGCCGACTCCAGAGGAGGGACATTGTAAATCACCCCTTCAAGTTTGGACAGTAGTTCCTCTAGTTCCAACTCATCGACCGGCCTGCCGAATCTCAACACGCCTGCATATGTCTTGTCCCCCCTCAGCACAATGTCGGTAAGACGAGTTGCCTTGCCTAGAAGCAGGGTTAGTAATCCGGTCGCGAATGGATCTAGAGTGCCGCCGTGTCCAATCTTGCTGATTCCTAGCAAGTCTCTAGCCCAAGCTGTAAGTTGATGGCTGGTAGGCCCCCTTGGCTTCTCAACAACAATCACTCCTGATTTCAGCAGTTGTTCCAAAGGTCGTTCCTCGGGTATACAACCGAAATCAGCATTCGTCACAGACTCAGAGAGTTCCCAATAACTAGGCTCGTCCATATTAGCCTCCAAGTTCATCAGAAACCAGACGGAATACCTCGTCTGCATCGATTTCGTCTGCATCGATAATCAGATTGTAGGGAGTCAAGTCAGCCATATCGATTCCATATAGCTCCATGTACCTCTGATTGTCGTCAGCCTGCCTCTGTTTGGACTCCGTCAATCTTTCCATATATTCTCCCCCTTCTCTGGTATGAATCCTTCTGGCCCTCTCCTTATCGGACACCGAGATCCAGACTCTAAGGCAGTCGAGACTCAACTGATGCGCCCACCAGCCGCACAATCGACTCTCTACCACTTCAGGCGAGTCTGAACTTGAGATAATCTCCTTTAACTTGGCATCTAGGGCCCTGTCGACATCCAAATCCTGTTTGCACAGTGCGCTGAAATCCACTACTGACAGGCCCCTTTGGGATGCTTCTGCACGGAATATATCTCCACCATTAAGTGATGACCAATTCCTGCTCTGGCAGATTTTATCCACCAGAGTTGATGTTCCGCTGCCAGGCGGACCACTTACGGTGATTCTGAGCATTTTCACCTCCACTCGTGGCGGCAAACATCGCATCTCAAGCTACCACTCTGGCTTCTCGAAATCATGTCGGTCGAACAAACTGGGCAAATGGTCCCAACTCTAGGGGCGGATGTGTGCTGGTTGCCTCCCTTGGGCTTTGCAGATTCTTCCTGTTGACCTCTCTTCCTCGGTCCGTCTCTTCTCCTCTGGGCTCTTCTCGACCTCCTCTCGTTGGAAGTGCTTGACGGCTTGTCTTCCTTGATTAGATGCATCAAGGGCTCCGGAAGAGGATTTGCGGCTAGGACGACGGGATGGCTTCTGTAACGGAGAATCTTCAGGTGGCGATCGATGATTCTCGAGAAGGGGGCACTCATTGTGATGTAGGTAGCTATCCAAGCCGGGAAAATCCATAGGATTCTCTCATTGAACGACCACATCGGTAGCCAAGGAAGGCTGACGAAGGAGACTCTGAAGGTCTCGACTTGGCTCGCCATCCAACTGAAAATGGCGATGATGAATACTATTGTGAACATCATCGGCCTCATCATTGCTGATTGCATCGCCATCTGCTCCGGCATCATCTCCATCTGCAACTTCTGCATCTTCTCGACTCTGGCTGTGTCCCTAGCCATCTGCGCCTCTCGCAGTTGCTTGCCGACCTGCCGCTGCCTGTGACTGAAGTGAGCCTGCTTGATAGGGTCGATGAAAAAAGATCGGATGACTGTGTTGACCACCATGATACTGGTACCGACAATGAATACTGTTGGAACGAAATACTGCTCATGGAAGGGTAGAAGCGGCTCGATTGCAAGGCCGGCACTATCTGCTAGAAGTACCCTCAGGCCGGGGACAAACATCAGTATCATCATGACAAGAAGCAAGACGAGCATCGGCATCATCATCGAGGACATTGCCTCTGTTTGGGAATCGCCTCCCGATGGTTGTGCCATGAGTCCGCGTCAAGAGTGAATAGGATGAATACTTCGGTGGACGCCATAGGCGTCCAAGCGATACGATTCAGAAAGAATAGCTACAGACCACGCAGATTGAGGCACCTACTTCTGCCTCGTTGCCACAGATTGGACACTTCTCACCTTCTGGTTCTGGCTCGGGTTCTGGCTCGGGTTCTGGCTCGGGTTCTGGCTCAGGTTCTGGCTCGGGTTCTGGCTCGGGTTCTGGCTC
>NZWD01000045.1 GCA_002698225.1 Methanobacteriota archaeon
CTGAGTCGAGTCCCTGTTCCGAGAGTTGCTGCTCAACTACCTCGGCGGGTAGTTTGTCCATCTTGTCTACAATGATACAGGTGGCTGCGAAGGCATCGCCAGAGATTCCGAGCGAGCCTAGGACTTCCTCCAGTACCTTTCGGCTGCTGATGCTGATGACGAGATCATCGGCATTCAGACCGACTCCCTCGAAGAATGAGACCAGTACTGAAAGCAGTTCTGCGTCCGCTTGAACAGCATCACTGCCCCATATGTCAACATTCCACTGATAGTGTTCGCGACCGCGCCCCCGCTGAGTTCTTTCATAGCGCCAGCACTGAGGTATTGAGAACCACTTGATGGGGGTCGGCATTGCTCCCGCTCTGGCCATTACCATCCGGGCTAGAGAAGGGGTCATCTCGGGTCGAAGCGCGACTTTGCGACCGCCCTTGTCCTCGAAGTTGTACAGTTGCTGAGTAATCTCCTCGCCCTGCTTGCGGGTGTAGAGTTCCTCGTGCTCGAGTACCGGTGCGTCATACTCCTCGAAGCCGTGGCTACGTGCGGCTGCACGGAAATTGTCGAACAGCCAGTTCCGTATCCGCATGTCCTCGGGATAGAAGTCCCTAGTGCCTCGTACGCCTTGGGTCACGGCCGCGCCACGAACAAGCCCACTTCAAGACCTACGCCGTTCCTTGTACTCGTCAAGCCGTTCTTTGCGGGTGATCCGACCGTCGGACAGTGGGAAGGCAAAGGTGCGCAGGGCGAGGAAAGCGAGGAAACCGAAGGCGGCGGTGTTGGCCGCCCACGAGTACAGGTGGTTGTAGCCCAAGGTGTCACTGAAGTATGCAATAGATACTGTCGAAACAGCCCATAGAACGGTGTAGATAATCATCATCATGTACAGACTCTTTCCATAACTGGTCTTCGACTCAAAGGTAAGCCAGCGATGCAGGAAGTGTGCCTGCCAGGAACTGATAAAGTAGGCGATTGCCCACGCGCTCGAAGCCCTCCAACGCTCTATGAGGACCATGTCGTAGAGCCAATCGTAAAGCAAGAAGAAGACTGCAACATTGATGCATCCAACCGCGCAGTAGGTTGCATATTCTCGAAGCAATTTGCCCCAGGAGTAGTCCTCACTAACCAACATACTCATGCAATTTCCGCTTCACTCATTCAATATCGCGTCAACGGATGCCATTGTGTGGCTACGCTTCTCACCGTACTCATCGACAAAAGACTCAGGGAGACTCTCTCCGGCCCCGACTACGAATGGATCATCTCCTCCAGGCAGCATATCGATTGGCGCCTCGGCTCCCTCGGGCACATTGCGGTAGACAGGGCGGGGCTCAAGCTCATAGTCGCCGGTGAGGACATACAGTGGCCATGGCGAATCAGTAGTGGGAATCATCCGGTTGATTAGCACATACTTGTTCAGTGATACGAAGATAATCGCTGTCACTCCCCAGAACAGTAAGATGATTGAGATCCCATGTGGATTTGTAGGGTCCCAGGGGTCGTGCACATTGGCCAGTAAATCACCGAAGTAAGATAGCATCAGAACTGCGAACATTGCAGGGAATCCGATGTACATGATGGCGTCCCACCAGCGTCCAATCCACCAGTCGTTGTCCCCGGTGTTGACGAAATCATCGCGGAATGCCGAGACTCCATTCTCGACATAATCTCCCATATCAAAGCCCTCTAGGTCGTTCTCGTTCTGCCATGATCTATACCTGCTCCAGCCGTACTTCCAAATGCTGTATGCGATGAACAGTCCACTGAACATCAGTCCGTATCCCCAAATGTGATCCTGAACCTCGAGGAACTGTGGGAATGCGACTCCGGTGGAGTCGTCCACCATAATCCAGATTGCTGCACTTGGTAAACCAAAGAGGAAGATAGCTGCGCTGGTAAATCCGACTGCCTTGGAGCGGTCGACTCCGTGATCGACGAAGTTACGAACGCACAACTCTACTGTCGAAATCATCGAAGTCAAGGCGGCAAAGGAGAGTGCAAGGAAGAAAATGGTGACCATGAGTAGTTGGACAGCAGGACCTCCAGGAGCCTTGGCAAATACCTCAGGTAGAACTAGGAAGGTGATTGCAGAACTTCCCCCTCCCACAGCGCTCAGTGGATCTTCCACAACAGCGAATACGGCCATCATGACTGTTAGTCCAGCGATTATCGAGATGCTGTTGTTGGCAAGACACATCGTAGCTGCGTTCAGTGTCGTGTCCTCATCCTTGCGCATGTATACCGAGTAGGTGATTGCCATACCCATTCCCGCAGAACACGACCATGCTGACTGAGATAGTCCGTTAATCCAAGTTTCAGGCTCTAACAGATACTCAGGTTGGATACTGAACATGAAGACGAATCCATCTAGGGTGCCGTCTTCGAAGTCCATGACGAAGGCGAGGAAGAGGGCTGTGAACAGCAGAACGAATAGTGAAGTCATCAGGTACACATTGGCCTTCTCAATGGCCTTAGCACCCTTCCAAATCGCTGCCATCGTAATCAGAATAGCAATAATCTGGAAGAAGATAACCTGACTGGGTTCCTGCAGGAAGTTGTTCCAAACATCAGTGGTGTCGACTTCTTGAGTCAACCCTCCGCGAATCGCGGTCTGGAAGTAGTTGATACACCAACCTGTGACTACAGCATAGTAGAATCCTATTGCAGTCGAGATCCAAGCCGTCCAAAGACCCATCCAAGCAAACTTAGGTCCTGCGAAAATCCGGAATGTTCCAACTGTCCCAGTTCTACTTCGCTTACCAAGTGCGAACTCTGCGATAATCAGAGGAACCGACCATAGGAACAGGAAGATTAGCCATGGGACCAGGAAAGAGCCTCCTCCGTTGGCCCCTACCATTCTAGGGAAGCGCCAGATGTTGCCAGTACCGATTGCGGCTCCGATTGTGGCGAAAATCAGTCCCAATCGACCGCTGAACTGATCAGAGGAAGGTTCTGACTGTGGGTTCATTCTCAGTCCTCCGGCAAGCCGATGACGCCGCGTTCATCATCGAACATCGCTCGGAGGGTTAGTCCGAGTCCGCCCCAAACGAAACTCGCAATCACTAGGAACATCATCACTGCTAGAATGGATGAACCAAATGATGCCCGGTATGGAATCGCCAACTCGTAGTAATTACCACCCTCGTCGACTGTGGGATATGTGAATGGGAAAGCGCCGTTAATTGTCCCCAGCATGGCCTTGTACTGAATCTTGCCAACCGAGGTGTCGGGGAGTGGAATGTGGCTCTCTAGCATCGTTCCATTGGAGCCGTCTAGCAGAATACACTGCTCACCGAGCTCCATGAATGGTGTCATGCTCCAAGCCACATCAATCCACTCAGTGGGGCCGAAGTCGTTCTGTTGCCTATTTGGCTCGACGAACCTCCACATCAGATGGGTCCGATTAACATCTGGAGTGAACGGGAAAGCCTTGTCGAGGCACAGCCCAATGGGTATGTCTCCCTCGGCTGGAACTGTTACATTCCTTGGGTCCTCAAGCCATTGAGTCGCAGTTGTGTTCTCGATTCCGACAATGGCTCGATATCTGGGGTCGTCAGCAATCTCAACCATGTAGAACGGTACGCCAAGATTCCTGACTGCAATGTGTGCGATGTCTTCTGGCAGTTCGTGGAAGGCATTGCCAATCTCAATTGTATAGCAGTATGAATTGTGTACACCATAGTGCCAGTCGCAAAAGTCCCCTGTGGTGGGATATAACTCGGAGGACTGCATCGGAGCGTAATCGGTCATTTCTCCCATCATATTGCCATGATAAACCAGATACTCGTCATCTGGAGTATAGCAGTTCGTACAATGCCCCCAAGGCCATAGAACGAGCTCTGAGAAGGAGTGCCAAGTCAGTGTGACCTTGAAGTCGGAAGCACCATCTCCATCGTCGTCATTCATCTCTGTCATATCTTGGATGAATTTGGTCTCAGGCTCGCTGTTCCCTCCCATCCAGTCCTCATCGATCTGGCCGTCGGCATCGTCGTCCTTGCCATCCACATGATCCTCATTGACCAAGCCGTCACCATCATTGTCCTCGTAGTTGACTGGGCCATTGTAAACGTCATTGTTGGGCCCGTCCGCATAACACATTCCAGGGAATAGTGGGCCGGTAGCACCCAATGGAGCACCCCACTCGAACTGGTAGTTACGATTCAGGTCGACACCGTCGCAGCCCTCATCGACCTCCTCGTCGATGTCAGGAATAGGGGTGACTCCCGTTACCGTGTTATCCCTGAGATTCTTTCTCCAACCACTTCGATAGCAGTTCTCCCATGCTGTAGGTCCGCAGAATTCTTCTCTGTCGTAGCGGTTACCATCGACATTGAGCATAGGAATCAGATAGATCTCACGAGTGTTTACCATGTCAGTGATGAACTGCTCTGAGAAGTCCTCGTCAACACCGAGGTCTCCAGGCCCGCATAGAATACCATCTCCATTGCTGTCCTGGTTGGTAGCGTTCAACAGTAAGCAGTCGCCATCGTTGTCGATGCCGTCCCAACCATCCTCATCGATGAGTCCGTCACCATCGTTGTCGATTCCAGCCTTGCCATAATAGTAGGCCACGGTCTCTAGGAAGAACATCGGAACTTCGTACGACATCCATTCACGGGCGTGATGGTTCCCGACCAGCATCACATCTGGGCGGTCGGCATAGTTGCCGTCGTCGTCGTTGAATTCGTTGTAATCGCCACCCTGTACATTCCCAGTAATCTTCATCCACGGGCTAGGGTGGTTGTAATACCAGCCCTTGTAATCGTCCGAGGTCATCTCGTCACCGCGAGCGTTGACACCACCAAGCAGACCCTCGTGATATTGTAGGAAGTCTGGATAGTAAGCGGCTAGAGTCTGCATCCTCTCCTTCATTGAGAAGTAGTCGTGGTACTCACGGAACTGGAGCTGTTCGAAATCGCCATGAGGGCCCCATGGGAAGATTTGGAACGCGTACTCCTCGGACCAGATATCTTCGGGAGCGTATCCAGGGTCTGCATCCTGAGCTCCCACTGGTGCAATCAGAGTCGCAGGTGCTAGTAATGACAGTAATAGCGGAAGCAACATGGCAATCAGCGGTATGCGCCTCGCCCTCAATATCGGATTACCCGGTCCAATTATTGCTTCCTTCGGCATGCTAACGGCTCTGCGAGAGTATGTTCGGTATTCAATCCCTCGCAGACCGGTCCATAGGACCGGGGTTGCCTTTTTGAGGGGGGCGTGCTCGGACCGAGCATGAGCGTACTAGGAATTGACATGGGAGGAGAGGCTGAATTCGGCTCATTCTCCGAGGGTACTGCGACTGTTCTTGCAATATTTGTTCTGCTTAGTGTAGGATCTGGAATTATCTCACGCAGCGTGATTTTCCCTTGGATGATGAATCTGTTCTCAAAGTCCGAAAGAATAGATGGAAAGGACCTGTTCGCCCCTAAGTCACTAGCATGGATGGTCGGACTACTTGCACTCTGGCAGTCAATTGATTGGCTGTTCGCTAATACTGAGCCGGTCTGGGATGTTGATTTGATGACTAATGTGATGGATTACTCGCGCGCGGGATTCGTCATCCTCATGCTGTTTGCAGCTTACAGATTGGTCGACTATCTCGATGCTTTCATCGTAGTCGAGGGTGATGATATGGCCGCTCGACGCTCTCTGGCTAGCGTTGCCGAGTCAATCGGTAGGTTAGCAGTCGTTGTAATCGGCTTCTTCGTGGTTGCAGGTCTGTTCGGTGTAAATCTGAATGGCCTAATAGCCGGTTTAGGTATCACCGGTCTGGCTCTGGCTCTCGCTGCTAGAGACTCCGTAGCCAATGTATTCGGGGCAATCTCAATCATCGTTGATCAGCCATTCAATGTAGGGGATTGGATTATCGTTGAGGACATTGAAGGCGAGGTCATCAATATTGGACTTCGAACAACAATGCTCAGGACGGGTAATGACACCATTGTCACGATTCCTAACTCCAACATCACCAACTCAGCTGTAGAGAATTACAGCAAGCGCAGATTCAGGAGAATTCGACCAACCTTCGAGTTTGAGGAAGCAAACGATATGGAGGCTCTGAAGACATTTTGCGATACCCTATGTGCACAGATTCTAGAGGACTCGCGAGCAACTAAGCAAGAGGACTCTTGGGTCAAGGTGACACAGGTTCTGCCATCGAAGGTTACTGTCTCGTGCAACTTTTACTGCCCTAACTCAGGCAGGATTCAGAGAGAGTTTACTGAGGATATCATACTAATGGCCCGCTCAAGAGGAGAAGGTTGTGGCCTCAGTTTCCACGAGCCTAGGCGCAGAGCACAGATGTAGGTCTTTGGATGGCTAGCCTGATTCTTATACGCCACGGACAATCGGTATGGAATGCCTCCAATCGGTTCACTGGTTGGACCGATGTTGACTTGTCTGACAAGGGTGTCATCGAGGCCGAGGAAGCAGGTAGGCAACTATCTGAGATTCGCATAGATGTAGTGCACACAAGCGATTTGATTAGGGCTCAGAGGACTGCTGAGATTGTGATGCAGCANAACGAATCCTCNGGCGAGGATGTGCCCACAAGGTACGATTGGAGACTAAATGAGAGACATTACGGATCNTTGCAGGGTCTGAACAAGGCCGAGACAGCAGAGAAGCATGGNGCTGAGCAAGTACANATCTGGCGCCGCTCATTCGATGCGCCTCCTCCTGAAGGAGAAAGTCTCGAGATGACTGCCGAGAGGACAATTCCTTACTTTACCGAGGAGATTATTCCAGACCTCGAGAGTGGGAAGAATGTACTAGTCTCGGCTCATGGTAACTCGCTTCGCTCAATCGTGATGCATATCGAGAAAATCAGTCCTGAAGACATCGTGTCATTAGAGATACCTACGGGCGAGCCAATGTACTACAATTACGAGAGTGGAGATATCAACCGAGTTGAGTGAAGGGCCTCTCGGGAGGCGGTGACATTCGCTTGTAGACTCGGAACAAGCCGTAACTTAGTGCCATGCAAGCCAACGGAATCGGTATCTGCGACATCTCGGGTGGGAAGGTGCTGATCAATGAGGCTGCACCTACAAAACCTGCCATACCTGAGAGAGCACTAATGATGCGATTGTCGAACATTCTCTTCTGGTAAGACTTGACATAACGGAGAATTTCCACGGCAGGTTGGGGAGCGCCTGACTGGTGCGATGTCGCCTCAAGAATATCCATCAGACACTGCTCATACTCCCAGATTGCGAGCCCCCCCCTGTGCGAATAAAAGGCGTCATCAGATGCCCATTCGGCAGGTGTTGTTGACTTCCAGCCCTCTATCAGAGATAGGCGCAGAGGCAACAAATCTAGGTTTGAGGATGCATCGTGATGCAAGCGTGATAGGTCATGGATTAGGGATGCTAGGTCGCGCATGGCAGGGAACTCGCAAACTGGGACTCTCAGAGCATCAGCAAGACGGGTTCTTCCAATCCTGAGAGAGGCACCCGAGATATCTCTGAGTCTGACATCCATAAGGCTCAATGTGCATGGCTGGTTCTTTGAGAAAGGGGCTCTCCATAGGAAAGTGGCTCTGAGAGTCTCCTCAATCCATTGATTCCTAGCATTCCATCGTGACTGGTCCGAAGGAGTGATTCTGGCTGCTAGAGCCTTTGTATGGTATCTGCCGAGTACCATGCCTGCATTATGTAACTCAGCTTCGGCTACTTCTGCATTATCCGACTCTAGTGCCTTTGAGATAATTCCAGCCGAGTCTTCAGTTTCCTCCTCTAATGGCCTTAGGATCATTACATCCCGTCCTTCGTAGGAATACCCACCAATCGGGACTCTGGAACCCTCAGGGGCTGCCTTTGCTCTAGCCCTGATTCTGCCATCTGAGACCCACGGAAGGAATTCTGCCAGCCATAATGAATCGGCTTGCAGCACTGCGTTTAGACCTCTTGATGTTGGCATAGTCAGCAGTGATGTAATTGAGTCTGGGTCTGGGACTTCGCCCCATGCTTCCAAATCATCGACTAAAGTACTCCAATCTTCGGGTTCACTCAGTGACTCTGGCTCAATCATCCTAGCCATCATTCCGACTCCAGCGAAGAGTAAGGCAGCGAATCCAGGAGGTGCTTCCTCCTCAGATTCGACTTGCGTCATAGCAGCAGGTCTCCAAGGTATCTGATCGTCTGACATGGCGCGTGCCCCGGGGGCACGACGTAGTGGTGGGTTTCATAGAATCGGTCAAAGAAGCCTTGAACTCGACCCTCGACCGAAGTGCATGGGTGATGCTGTCTCGGACATTCCTTTAGCCGTCGATATGGATGGTACACTCATACTCTCCGATATGAGTGTAATCAGCGCCAAGAGAGTGATTGTCCGAAGGCCTTGGATGATTCTCGGGGTGCTGATAAAGGAAATCATAGGAAAGAGGGCGCAGTGGAAGAGAGATCTCGCTCGTAGACTCGATTTTGAACCCAGCGAACTGGATTACCACGAGGCTTTTCTCGACTGGATAACTTCTGAGCACGCACGAGGCAGGAAGCTGTTGCTTGCAACCGCTTCGGACCGTCTCGTCGCTGAGCGAGTAGCCGCCCATGTGGGATTATTTTCGGATGTCTTGGCCTCTGATGAGACATTCAACTTACGAGGCAGGAAGAAGGCTGAGGCGCTTATTTCTAGGTTTGGCGAGGGTGGTTTCGGCTACGCTGGTAACAGTTTCCATGACCTGCCGGTCTGGGAGAAGTCCGGGCAGGTCGTTGTCGTCAATCCCGACAAGGGACTACTAGACCGTGTCGGAGAGGATGCAGACATAATTTTCGAGTAAGACGCGTTGGCGACGACCTTTAGCCCAGTAATCTCTCGGTGGGCTCGTGGGACGAGTACGCAGGGCCCTCGGTAGAAGGGTTGACGGATTGGCCAAGTGGCTGCTCAAGTTCAGAGTCATATCGGCCCCATCAAGACTAATTGCTAACTCCAGTTATGCTTGGAGTTTCATCTCTCGGACCGATAGAATACGTGCGAACAGGTTGCGTGATAGAATCAAGCAGGGAGAGTTACCCGAACATGTATCAATAATCATGGACGGAAACAGACGATTCGCATGGGGTAAGAGTCTCGATAGCGAGATGGGTCACACTCGTGGCAAGGAGAAGCTGAAGGAGGTCATGGATTGGATTCTAGACTTGGGAATCCCATACTTCACCGTCTATGCTCTATCAACTGAGAATCTAAAGGAGCGTTCCGAGGCAGAACTCGAAGGTCTGTTCAATCTGTATGTTGCTGGCCTGAACGAAATTGCTGATGATTCTAGAATTCACGAAAATGGAGTCAAGGTACAGGCAGTAGGTCGTCTGAGTATGCTTCCGGACAGAGTCATAGAGGCGTTGAAGAACGCAGAATCACGTACTGAGGATAATTCGGACTTCCTGTTCACAATTTGTCTAGCATATGGAGGCAGGGAGGAGATTGTTGATGCCGTTAGGGATGTTGCTATGGCTCATGCTGAGGGTGAACTCCCGGTCGAGATGATTGACCAGCAGCAGATATCTAGCAGGCTCTACACCTCCGACCTACCTGACCCAGATTTGGTAATCAGAACTAGTGGAGAGGAGCGTATATCCAACTTCCTTCTCTGGCAGATTGCCTACTCTGAATTGCATTTCACAGATGTCCACTGGCCCTCGTTCAGTAAGGTCGATCTCTACGAGGCTCTGGAGTCATATCAGATGAGGAGGCGTCGCTATGGGGAGTGAGTCGTGCGATAGTTGCGGGCGCGACGGTTACAATAACCCCGCAGTAGCTGTCGACGCTGTCGCTCTGAGAGAAGGAAGAGAGGGTACTGAGGCCATCCTCATTCGCAGGGGTGCTGAGCCGTGGAAGGGTCGGCTAGGTTTCCCAGGTGGCTTCGTTGAAAATGGCGAAGACCCTGAGGGTGCTGTCCTGCGCGAGTTGGAAGAAGAAACTGGTGTCGATGGTTTCGACCCGGTCGCTCTAGCAATACACGGGGACCCCCATAGAGACCCTAGAAAGCATATCATTGCCCTGTTCTATCTAGTCGATGTCGACCCAGAAGCGGTACCTAGAGGGGGAGATGATGCCGCCGAGGCAGCATGGGTTCCATTGGCAGAACTTACCCCCAAGGAAATGTCCGGCGACCATATCCGAATAGTCGAGATGCTGCGAGAGTAAGGCTATCACTAGTGCTCCCCTCCGAGAGCCATGAACAGCAAGAAGAAAATCGACACAGGCGGAGCGGTGATGGGACCTTACAGTCCTGGAATCTCGGTCAAGGATCACATCTGGCTATCAGGTCAGATAGATATTTCACAAGATGGTATAGAGGAACAGACCAAAGGTACTCTGACCAAGATAGACGGCCTGTTGGAGGCTGCTGGTAGCAGCAGAGAAGACTTGGTTAAGGTGACAGTTCTGATGACCGACATCGGATTCTATTCTACCATCAATGAGGTCTACTCTGAGTGGCTAGGTGATGCAATGCCTCCCGCCAGAGCTGCATATGCTGTGCGTGACCTTCCCGCAGGTGCTCTTGTGGAGATTGTTTGTGAGGCGTTTCGTGGAAGTGGTGTGAATGAATCATGACATCATTCTGAAACGCTTTGAGGAGCCTGATGAGTTGAGAGAGTTTGAGAAAGGTAGGTTCGAAGTCATACACTTCGAAGGGATGACTATCGGTCGGGCCACCTATGAGCCTGGCTGGAAGTGGTCTGTGGATGTCTCGCCGCTGTCAGGAACTGATTTTTGCGAGGTAGAGCACCTCGGGATGGTACTTGAGGGACAGGCAACTTGCGCGTTCAAGGACGGAGAAGTATACACCCTTGGTCCCGGTGATTTGTTCTACATCGGTCCAGAGCCGCATGACAGTTGGGTCGTGGGTGACGAGAAATACATCTCCCTACACTTCCAAGGAGCCGACAAATACGCTGATTGAGTCACTGTCCCGAATCGGGAACGCTTAGGAGTGTCTGCATCTGACCCGTGCTGTGAGCGTGTTCAAGGCGTACGACATCCGAGGCATCGCAGGGGATGAGATATCTCCTGAATTTGCCAATAGACTGGGCAAGGCGGTGGTCACTCATCTCAATGCATCAGCTGTGGCTGTCGCGAGGGATATCCGAGATTCAGGTCCAGACCTTCATGCTGCTTTCATCGAAGGTGTGACCAGTGCTGGAGCAGATGTTCTAGATTTGGGAGTCTCTACCACAGGCGTGCTCTATCGCGCTACAGTCGACCTGCCTGTGCAGGCTGCTGTGGCTATCACCGCTAGCCACAACCCGCCCGAGTACAACGGATTCAAGATCTGTCACGGAAAACTTCCCATAGCCGGTGATGAATTGCAGGAGTTGAAGGCAACATTTGATGCGGGAGAGTTCAATGAAGGCGAGGGAGTTCACCGTGAAGTCGGTGGCTTCGAGGATCATTACATACGTACAGTGGTCGAGAATGCAGGCAAGCCGGCTAGACAGGTGAGAATCGTAGTAGATTGCGGAAATGCAGTACCTGGACCTCTTGCAATGAGAGTGATGGGGGCTCTCGGAGTAGATGCTGTTCCGCTGCACTGCGAATGGGACAGTAGTTTCCCAAATCATCCCCCAGATCCAACCCGGCCCGAGAATATGTCAGATCTTTCATCAGCGGTAGTGGAACTTGGAGCGGAGTTCGGAATAGGAATGGACGGGGATGGAGATAGAATCGGAGTTGTGGATGAGTCGGGGCGATTCATCCATCCCGACCGACTAATGGCTGTGATTGCAAAGGATGTACTATCCAATCTGCCCGAAGATGCCTCTGAGGACGAGCGTACTGTTTACTTCGATGTGAAGTGTAGCATGGCGCTCGAGGAGGCCATTGAGTCTGCAGGCGGCGTACCTAGGATGGTCAGGACCGGTCATTCATTCATGAAGCGCGAATTGAGGGACAATCCCATGGCACCGATGGCAGGAGAGATGTCCGGACACTTCTTCCTGCATGACCGTTGGCCCGGCTTCGACGACTCGCTCTACAACTCCGCACGCCTGCTTGAGATAATCGGGCGCGACCCTTCTCCCTCACAAGGAGGACCGAGTTTCTCCGAGCGTTTCTCATTCCTACCCGACTACCCTTCAACAGGTGAGGCAAAGATTCCTCTTCCCGGAGAGCGCGAGGATGTGTTGAGAGCTGTGAGTGAAGCATTCTCAGACATGGATTGCTCTACTGTCGATGGTATCAGAGTGCGATACGATGACGGTTGGTGTCTTTGTCGTGCCAGCAATACCGAAGCGATTCTCGTTATGCGTGCCGAAGGCCGTACAGAGGCTGCGCTAGAAGTCATCCTAGCGGATGTAAATGCCCGCCTAGGTCAGATGTTAGATCTCAGTGCTCTGCACTAATCTTCCATTGAGTCGCCAGAGGCGAGTACTGGTAGAGCCACGAAAAGCCCGCAAATTGCAGCGCAGAAGACGCTCATGAAAGCACCTATTCCTCCCATTACGCTTCCAAAGGCGCTGTCTCCAGCCATCTCTGCCATCATGTCTGCCATGAAGAGCGCACCAATCAGGCCCATGACTAGATCTACTCCAATTGCATAGAGACCCATTTTAACTCCACTTTTCTGGTAGTTAAACACCTGATAGCCCGCGAAAGCCACAACCAATAGGTAACCAGTATTGACTAATGCGTCGGCCCACATAAATGGAGCATTGACTTCAATACCCATCAATTCATAATCTTCGATAGTGGTTCCAGTTGCCAATAATGCAAGTATAGAAAATAGACCGAAGAGTCCACCATAGAGCATCATCAGAATTCCCATAACCTTGGGCAGAGAACTCTTCGGCCCCATCATCACGGCTGGCTGGTCAAAAGCCCCT
>NZWD01000001.1 GCA_002698225.1 Methanobacteriota archaeon
CTCGCCGGACGATGGTCGGGAACTAGGTCTAGTTGGAATGGTGCAGGATGCCATGGAAAGAGCATCAAAGGCTGATCTACTCGATTCCGGCCGGTTCGATTCCCTATCCGGGCCTGTGTCAGCTGACGACCATGGGGCCGTCTCAAGGTTGCTGACTCTCGCTGAAAACGGTGATGAGGATGTTTTCTCAGATGTTCTCGAGCGCACACGCTCGAGACCCGAGGAGGATTCCTGTCCTGTAGTTGGCCTGACTGGGACTGGGGGGGCGGGTAAGTCCAGCCTTACAGACGAGATAATGCTGAGAATCCAGCGAGATAATCCAGGCATGAAAATTGCCCTTCTTGCAACCGATCCTACTCGCAAGCGCACCGGAGGAGCACTTCTGGGAGATCGTATCAGAATGAATTCACTCTCTGATGAGAATCTGTTCATGCGTTCCTTTGCTAGCAGAGAAAGCGGGCGAGAGATTGCTGATTGCGTCGACAGGGCGATTCAGGCCTGCCAAGCGGTAGGCTTCGACATGGTGTTCGTCGAGACTAGTGGTATCGGCCAGGGTGATGATGCAATTACTGAAGTCGCAGATGTCTCGATGTATGTCACGACACGCGAATATGGTGCACCCAGTCAACTGGAGAAGTTGGAGATGCTGGATGCTGCTGATATCATCGTGCTCAACAAGTTTGACCGCAGGGGCTCCGAGGAGGCTCTATCTGAAATCCGTAAACAGTTCAAGCGCAACAGAGAGATTTGGGATGCTGATGACTCTTCACTACCTGTGATTCCAACAATAGCGAGCCAGTTCGCTGACGCCGGGGTCGACATGCTCTGGGAGAGGTTGTCGGGTATTCTCCACGACAAACATGGCGCCGAATTCGCAGCGACTTCAGCAAGAGTAGGTAAGGACGGTTTGCCTCACCGCTCGAATCCGATCCCTTCCGAGAGGCAGGGCTATCTGGCCGATGTCTCTGCTGCAATTCGCAGATATCACGAGAGAACCGATGAGGCAGTTGGTCGAGTCAGATTAGTGCAGCAACTCGAGGCTTCGTCAACACAGATGCGCTCAATCGGCAAGGATGCAGCCGCTGATGATCTAGCAGAGGAGGCCGTCAGTATTAGGAAAGAGGTGCCCAAAGAGGCTTGGCAGGCTCTAGAAGAGTTCGATGCCAAAGCTACTGCATACAGATCGGGAGAGGCTAGTTACACGGTCAGAGGTAAAGAGATTCCAGTAGAGACGACCAAGACTACGCTTTCGGGATTGGATTTACCAAGAGTCGCACTGCCGGATACTGAGGATTGGGGAGACAGGCTCGAGTGGGTTCGCAGAGAGAATGTCCCTGGTTCATTCCCCTACACTGGAGGAGTATTTCCGTTCAAGCGATCTGACGAGTTGCCAGTACGAATGTTTGCTGGCGAGGGTAGTGCCGAGCGCACCAACAAGCGCTACCACTTCCTCTCTAAGGGACAGCCATTCAATCGCCTCTCTGTAGCCTTCGACTCTCCAAGCCTGTATGGGCATGATCCAGTGGAGAGGCTCGATATCTTCGGTAAGGTGTGCGAATCTGGGGTCTCCATCAGCACCGTAGATGAGATGGAGAAGTTATTCGAAGGCTTCGACCTTTGCGCTCCAAACACATCAGTCTCCAAGACCATTAATGGAAACTACTGGTGGCATCTAGCCGCCTTCTTCACCGTCGCGATTCGACAGCAGGTGGCTAAGTTCGTCGAGGAGAATGGTAGAGATCCGAGTGATGATGAACATGCAGAAATCAAGCAGAGGACTCTCAGCACTGTTCGTGGAACTGTTCAGGCAGATCAGCTAAAGGAGGCGATGGGTCAGAATACTCTAGTCTTCAATCTCGACACCGCTCTGAGAATGATGGGAGATGTTGCAGAGTTCTATGTCAACAACGATATGCGTAACCACTACTTCGTCTCAATTTCTGGCTACCACATCGACGAGGCTGGTGCCAATCCAATCAGCCAAGCTGCTCTCACGCTATCAAATGGATTAACCTATGTCGAGTTGTTCAACGCTCGTGGGTTAGACACTGACAAGTTCGTACGTAACTTCAGTTGGTTCTTCTCCAATGGGATGGACCCTGAATACGCCGTAATAGGGCGTGTAAGTCGTAGGATATGGGCCATCGCTATGCGCGACCTCTACGGAGTTGGCGAGCGTGGTCAAAAGCTCAAGTACCACATCCAAGGAAGTGGTCGCAGTTTGCACTCACAGGAGTTCACTTGGAATGATTACCGGACCACCCTGCAGGCTCTGTATGCCCTAGCAGACAATGCGAACTCGTTGCATACCAACAGTCGGGACGAGGCCTTCGGCACACCTACTGAGGACACGGTCAGGGACGCTGTTGCCATTCAATTAATCCTGTCTAAGGAGTACGGTTGGCTACAGAATGAGAATCCGCTACAGGGCTCTTACATCGCCGAGTGGTTGACGGACAATGTCGAGGAGCAGGTTCTGAGGATTTTCGAGGAGATGCATGCTCGTGGAGGAGTGCTGGGCTCGCTGGAGGTGAATTACCAGCGCAACCGGATCCAAGATGAGTCGATGGTGTATGAGCAGCGTAAGCACTCAGGGGAGCTTCCTATAGTTGGCGTCAACACCTATGTTGACGAGGGATCGGCTGTGATGTCGTCTGATGATTTCGATGTTGATGTCACACGCTCCGACGAGGCCGAGCGTCGTATGGTAATCGACCGAAATGAGGCGTTCAAAGAGGCTCATGCAGAAGAGGCCGAGGCTGGTCTGGCTAGGCTCAAGCAAGTCGCACGCGAGGGAGGCAATCTGTTTGAAGTGATGATGGATATTGTCGGGTATTGTACAGTCGGACAGGTGACTCAAGCGCTCTTCGAGACAGGCGGAAAGTTCCGTCGCAACATGTAATCTAATGCTGACATTTTGGACAGTAGAAGGTCGAGCGCCCAGACTGGATGATTCGTTTGATAGTGGCATCACAGCCCTCTGAGAGGCAGGACTCTCCCTCTCTTCCATAGACCTGGAAAGAGTGGCTGAAGTAGCCCAAGTCTCCTTCTACATTTACGAAATCACTGATAGTTGATCCTCCAGCATCAATCGCCTCAGTGATGACATCATGAGTGTTTGCAGTCACTCTCTCGACTCGCCTTGTTACTCCTGATTTACCAGCAACTGAGGATGCGCTTCTTCTGGGCGAAATCCCAGAGCGAAATAGAATCTCGCAGACATAGATATTGCCCAAACCTGCTACAGTTGCTTGATCGAGAAGGGCTGTCTTCATCGGAGTTCTACGCCCTCTCAAACCCTCTGCTAAATCCATTGGCGTCAGGTAATCGGGAGTTGGTTCGGGACCTAGTTTGGAAAGGAATTTGTTCTGGCCCTGCTCGGTGGTCTTGAAGGCGTCCATAAATCCGAATCTGCGATGATCGGAGAACACCGCCCTCCCTCCATCATCCAGATGTGCAACCACCCAGTCATGAGTTTCGTCGTCTGCCTCAGTGCTATTCGCGCCAAGCAAGGTCCAGCGCCCTGTCATCCCAAGATGACACATCCATGTCAGCCCTCCATCTAGTCTGATTAGCAGGTACTTCGCCCTCCTGTCAATACTCTCGACTGTTCTACCTTCTAGACTCCTAGCGAATCCAGGCGGGAATGGGAATCTGAGATCAGACCTTCGCAGCTCAACTCTCTCAATGGTTCGACCTAGGAGATGATTTTCCAAACCTCTCCTAACGGTCTCGACCTCAGGGAGTTCGGGCATGACTCTCTGAGTGGGTACTGCCCCATGATTCTGACTCTCGGCACATGTTAAATCAGAGAGTGATGCCCTAGGTTCATGTCTGCGGGTGCAGGTGCTTTCGTGAGCCCGATAGCTCCTATTCCGCAGGGCAACGACAATGCGACAATCAGTCTAGCAATGGGTATTGCGACTTGGCTGTTTCATATTTCAGCTCCTTTTCTATGCTTCACCGGATGTCTAGCCCCCATTACAACAGTAATCGGAGTAGTGTTTGGACACCTAGGACTCAGGGATTCTAGGGGCCTGAATGGACTCAAACGTGGTGAGGCGATTATCGGGTTGATTCTGAACTACCTCTCAGTCGCCGCGTATGCGATTCTGATTCTCGGTGGTGGGGCACTGATTGCCGGAATCGGATTTGGATTAGGCTAATCAGCCCCTGATGTGGAACACGACATGCTGTTCCTCCAATCCAGTCAAGTCGATTCTCTCAACTAATTCCAGATTCGATTCCTCTAGGATTCGTTCTGCCTTGGCAAACCTGCTGTCATCGTCTCCTTGCGATGCTCTCTCACTGGCTGCCTTCAGTGATAGCAGTCCGGTGCCTCTAGGCCTGAGAAAGGTATCAGCCATCTTGACGAAAGTCTGAGCCTGATCAGCTATGCTCAGGTCCTGATGCATCCAGTCAGCCTTGCCACGCATGAATGGTGCTACTTGAGCGGGCACTCGTGCATCTCCCAGTACAGGGACCATTCCCGGCCTGCTGACAGCAAGTACTGAGAGTTCGCGCATGGCTCGCGGAGAGATTTCGACTGCTACAACTTGGCCGCCATGGTGATTTCCTGAGCCGCAAGCTTGGTCGTGAATATGGCTTACTGTGGAGCCATAAGAAGCACCTAGGTACAGGCATGTGGAGCCAGTATCAGGAAGCAGATTTGATGGGTTATTGGAAGTCCTAAGCAATGCAGCTGCAACTTTTGACTTGGATGATGCCCAGGCCCTCCATTCTACTCTTGAGTTGGTCTTCCTGCGCTCTCCTCTGACAGAGACTCCCTTGACTGCGTTCCTCGTCCATAGTGAGCGCCCCTCCCTGCGGACTCCCCAAGCTAGTTTCACTGGTTTTCGAGGCATCTCCTACCTCCTCTTGGGTGGCTTTGGGAATCGATCCTTGATGTTCTGACACTCTTGGTTAATATCGGCAATCTGCTCATCTCCCCACGGTTCTCCATCGAAATGATCGATTCTTACCGCAATTGAGCACTTGCCTGCCAGATAGCGAGCGATTTTGCCACGGACCCAACGTGGAGATCTCGAAACCTGGGGCAGAGAGAAAAGAATAGGAGAGTGTTTTGGTGGAGGTGCTCCTCTTCTGTGAGCTGCCATAGCCCCACTAGCACCCAATACCTGAAGGCTCCCGCTAGGCATCCTGGCCAGTCTTTCTCTGCCTCCAGCCAGAGTCACCATCTTCGCTGCACCAAGCGGCCCAACGAGTAGGCTCAAAGTTGGCACATGCTGCTGTGCAAGGGCACGGGTTGCCTGCTCCGCCAAGTCCAATCTCTCAGCTAGGTCGATCACGCCTCTAGCGTGAGCCCGTAAAGCGATCCACTCTTGGTCGGCCGGATGGTGTTCTGGTGCCTGTAAGTCAAGCGAAGCAGCGGCCTCATCAATCGATTTCGCGTCCGCAACTTTCGAAGGAATGTTCTCTCTCTGGCGGTCTAAGTCCGCATCGGGCAGGAATAGTCCAGCCCACTCTACGCATCTTGCCTCACTAGTGCCCCATGCAGCTCGAAGTTCACTGGTTGCTCCTGACAGCATATCCAATCGACGATCAGGGTCGGCTGCTGAGTTTGCAACTCCTCTCTTAGCCAATCTGGCTGAAGCCTTGGACAGTATCTCATGCTCTTCATCATCCAATTCTGGCCAATCGGAATCTGAAACAGCAGCCAAACCGTCAGACTGTGCATCGGGGAATCTGTCTGCGAGCGTTCTAGCCTCGGGACTCAGTCCACCGGACTGGAGTTCCCACAGACGATCTGCCAGAGCTCCGACTGAGCGCTTTGAGGACCATACAATCTCATCGACGATATTGGCATTTTCGTCGACCACCCGGGCCATCCTCCAATCGTAATGTATCCTCACGGCCACGGGGTGACGCTGTGCGGCTTCAACGGTGCGGTTGTATGCGATTGGAATCTCTCCTGTGATGTGCTAGGGAAGTCGAATCACAGAATAGTTGAATAGACGGTTGGTTTGTCCCTGTTCGGTTGGTAGAGTCCCGACTAGGGTTTGAGGAGGATGTTCTGTCCGGATTGTGGTGCACTTTCCTACCCTGATGCCTCTGGCAACATCAAGTGCCCGAACTACAAGTGCGGGTATGAAGGTCCACTTGCTGGTACTGATGGAACTGGTGGTACCTTCACCGACCCGATGACTGGTGAGACAATCGATCTTGCCAACGCTACTGCTTCCGGCTCGGAGAAGTCACTCAAGCACCTCACCGAGGTCGTCGAAGAAGAGGAAGGTAAGGGAGTCTTGAGGGTAGGTGACATTCGGTGTCCTGAGTGCGATAAGAACGAGATTTTCGTCGTCCTCATGCAGACTAGAAGTTCAGACGAGCCGGAGACAAAAATCTGCACCTGCAAGAACTGTGGGAAAAAGTTCAGGGAGTACCAATAGGCGCCCAAGGGCTTGCCGCGAAGGATGAAAGACCTCCGATACTAGAATACAAGACAGCAGGGGTGATTTGATGCTCAGAGTTACAGCAAACACACAACTGATGAGAGAGATTGTTGATTTACTCTCTGTCCTAACCGAAGAGGCCAAGATGAGTTGGGGTGAGAAGGGACTCACTGTCAATGTGGTAGATGGTTCTCATGTCGCCCTTCTCTCCGCCACCATCTCCGATGCCTGCTTTGAGACCTACGAGTGCGAGCCTGTGGAAATTGGAATGGAATTAGGTAAGCTGAGAGACTTGTTAACTCTGGCAGGACCCTCTGATCTCGTGGAGATTGACTACGATGACGCAGTCGGAGCAGTCAATGTCAGGGTCGGCCAGGTCCACAGGATACTCAGAGGCCTAGATACTAATTCGATGTCCGACCCCAAATTGCCTGTGCTCGATTTCGGCTGCAGCGCTACAATTGATGCCGAGAAGCTCAGTCGTTCCCTGCGCGCTGCCAAGTTCGTAGGAGAATTAGTCGATTTGAGCCTAGACAGTAAGGAGTTGCGTGTCAGTGTAACTGTCGAGGCGGGAGAGGGTGTCAATGTGAGTTTCGAATCGGGTGAGCTCATTGAGTTGACTTGTCCATCGCCAACTCAAGGGACCTACAGCCTGCAGTTCCTTGACCCACTTACTCGAAAACTAGCATCCGGACTCGCCAGTGATGTTCAAGTCAGATTCCAAGATAAATACCCACTTAGGCTGGACTGGAGCAGTAACGATGGTGGTGCCAGCTGGACCTATTTCCTAGCGCCTAGAGTTACTAACGACTGACCTATGAACTCTTGAGGGCCTACTAGGGCCGCGTGACATGAGTCGCTCAGTGTGTGTCATTATCCCAAGCGTTGGGAACTCTGACGAACTGGGCATCACTCTAGACGGCCTGCAGTCACAGGACTACTTCGGACCATTGGAGGTGGTGGTTGTCGGACCCGGCACAGACCCGGGCAAGCAGGAAGCAGAATCGAGAGGTATTCGATTCATCAATGATCAGGGTTGCAAGACTCGGGCTGATGCATGTAATGTTGCTCTAGCTGCAACTGAATCAGAGTTGGTGATGTTTACTGATGACGATGTAATCGTACCGGAGGAATGGGTTTCTCAACTGAGTCGCTGGTTCGAGCGTTCAGAAGTTGCAGGGGTTGGCGGGCCCAACTTTGGTCCACCAGAACACTCAACCTTGCAACAGCAAGTAATTGATGTCGGGTTCTGTAGTCGTATCTTCACGGCCGGTACAAACTACGGCAAGGTCGGTAAATCTGAGCTTGAGGAGGTGGAGCAGTTACCGGGAGTAAACTCCGCTTACAGGCGCTCAGTGCTCGATGAAATTGGAGGATTTGTGGAAGGCAGTATAGGTGCTGAGGACGTATTGCTGGACCACAGTATCAGGAGCGCAGGGCACCGTCTGTGGACTGACAAGACTGCGGTGATGTGGCATCGCAGGAGGAATCTTTCACGAGTCAGGAAACAGATATCGAACTACGGACTGGTCAGGACTCTAGCCAGTAACGAGCATCCTGATTTACGCTCGTGGAGCCATGTCCTAGTGGCACTCTTCCCACCGATAGTGATTGCAGCGTTCGCCGCTTTCTACTGGGGGTGGGACAACGGCGGACTGGCCTTGCCTTGGTGGGACTTCTCTGCGGGCGCCCTAGAACTGGGATTGGAGAGAGTGTGTGTTCTGGCCCTGCCTTGGTTAATTGTCCTGTACAATGTGATTGCTTGGTATGGCTCAGCCTCTGGTAACTCTCCCAATCGCAGCTTGACTACGGTTTTTCTCTCTCCAATCGTCATCTTCACTCTGCACTGGAGTTATGGAATCGGAGTATTGCGAGGCTGGTGGAGAATCTTCACTGGTAACTCTGGCATGCAGATTGATGATAGATCAAGAGCCTAGATTCACGCTTCAGTTGCATCGAGTTCGCCGGTCTGAATCGACCACTGCGAGGCGTACACATTATCATTGGCGAGAAGTTCCGCGTGTGGGCCTCGCTCGACTATTGCTCCGTCTACCATGGCAATAATTTCGTCTGCGTTTCGAATTGTCGCTAAACGATGTGCGACCCCGATGGTGATTCTCTTGGAGTCACCATTAGAGCTCCCAAACAGGGACATCTGAATCCTCTTCTCAGTCTCAGAATCCAATGCTGCAGATGCCTCGTCTAGAACTAGCAGGTCAGGATCCTTGAGTAGCGCTCTGGCTAGTGCGATTCGGGCCCTCTGGCCGCCAGAGAGCATCACCCCTCTATCTCCCACCATAGTGTCAATTCCTTCAGAAAGCTGGGAGACAAATTCCCATGCCCCCGCAATTTCTAGGGCCTTCTGGATCTCCTCGTCTGTAGCTTCACGGGCGTATGCCACATTCGACCTGACATCACCGTAGAAAAGGAATGGATCCTGACTGACGAATCCTATCCTATCTCTTACTGTCTCAATAGCATAGTCGTTGATGTCGGTTCCATTGATTTTTACCATTCCTAGTTGTGGCTCATAGAATCTCTCAACGAGTTTCAGAATGGTGCTCTTACCCGCTCCAGTGTGCCCCATGACTCCTAGGAACTCTCCTGAAGAAGCAGAGAAAGTTATTCCATTCAGAACATTTGACTCCGATGTTGGATACGCGAAAGTGACATCCTCGAAGGTGATTGAAGTGATGGGGTTCTCTAGAGGCAAGGCGTTCTCTTTGTCGTAGATTGTGGGCTCTAAGTCGATAATGGCAAACACTCTCTTGGAAGCGGCCTCGCCTCGTTGCAGTTGATTCAGTAACATTCCTAGGATAAACATGGGCATGGTCATACGCGTTGATATGAGAAGGAAGGTGACAAATTGACCTACTGAGATTTCGCCCGACTCCATCAGCCATCCACCAGCAGAAACTAACAGAGCGAAAGAAAGACCTGCGACTACGTATATTCCGGGGATGAATCGGTTACGTAGATTGGCAGCGTGGATGGCCTGATCTCTGTATTCGCCGCTCTCGCTCTCGACTCTTGATAACTCGAAACCACCAGCGTTGTAGGCCTGAACAGTTACGATACCAGAAAGGACATTCTCTAGAATCGATACTATGCCCCCAGTGCTCTCCCTCTGCTTGCGATACCTTCGCTGAACCCTAGTCGAGAACCATACCACCATAGGGATGACGAGAAGTAATGGTATACCCAGAATTAGGGCTAAGGTAGGAGACATCCAAGCCATGATTCCGAAGGATGTTGCAAATGTGATAAGGATTCGAATCATAGAGGTTGATGAATCGGATACTACATCTTCAAGCTGTGCTACATCTGCAGACAGTACGGCCATCAAATTCCCCGTCTGCCTAGTCTCGAAGTACGAGGCTTCCATCGCCATAAGGCTGGCAGTAGCGTCCATCCTGATGTCATGCTGGACCTTGTATGCTGTGGACTGCCAGAGGAATTCGCTAATTCCTTGGAATACGGCAAGGAAAGAAAATGAAATCAGAATCAGTACGCCGAATCCGATTTCGGGCGAAGAAAGACTACTAGAGTTGACGAAAGATTCGATGAATGAACTAGTGTATGTCCCGCTCTGGTAGTAATCTGCGGCCATCCCGATTGCCACGAATGGAATCAAATCGAAGGCACGAGCAGCGGCGTTCGCTGCGACTCCCCCTACTGCCCTTCTCCAGTAGCGCTTGATATAGGGTACAATTCGCCAAATCTTGCGGCCAACTACTTGCTTATCGTCGACGGTGTCGGACTCGTCCCTGCTAATCGCCTTGACTGGGCCAATCGACATACGCCCCTCCGTGAGGAGGGGCGCGTTTGAATGCTTCACTTGGTAGTTTTTCGAACCGAATCGATTTAGTGGAGGGCTAGGTTCGCAGATGTACCGCGCCTGTAGTGAAGTCTGGTTATCACCTGAGGTTTCCAACCTCATATCCTGGGTTCGAATCCCGGCGGGCGCACCAGATTCCTCTTGCGTTCGGTTCATCTATGCGGGTCAGGTCGAATGGTTATGCGAGCAAGGCAGAAGTTGGGTGTAGCCCTGATGCTTCTATTCATGCCGATTAACGGTCCTTTGTGGAGAATGGGGCTATCCGAGATGGGATATCAGGTCCCACTCGGAGAATTTCAAGGATTCATCCTAACTTTAATTCTGTTC
>NZWD01000002.1 GCA_002698225.1 Methanobacteriota archaeon
CAGGGTGATTATCGCTGATGGCTATGCATCGACTAGACAGGTTATGCTGGATGCTGGTTTCTCAATCACCACTGTGGATATGGATGCAATCAGACAGGCGGATGGTTCTCTAACCTGTCTTTCAGTATTCAACAGATGAGTTTCCAAAATACTCATACCTAACCCATTGGAGGGGCGAGCATGCACATAGCAGGTAAGATATTCCTAGGCCTGGGCGTTTTGATGCTCATTGGTGGAGGAGTGATGACAATGATGGGTGGTGAAGCGCTGGATGATGTAGGCGATTGGGATGTCGTAGAAAAGAGTGATTTCGAGGGGCCGAGTGGTGAGTGGTATCACTCTGCAGATGATTTAATGATAATCTTCGTGACTGATGATGTTGACTGTGAGTCCTTCGATGTCACCTACACCAATGAGACGGGGGCTACTGGATATGATTGGGACGGAGATGGTCAGGAGGATGATTCATTCTTTGAGAAGGAAGAATGTAAGGACGGAATGTCAGTCAGCCACGAAGATGACCCTGACGGGTTCTACAGCATTGGAAGTTTCTGGGGTGATGAGGGCACCTATACGGTTGAAGGGAGTCATGGATTCTACACTGTTCCAGGCTTCGAGATTCTAGGTGAGGAGCTCGGAGAGGCCGCCGGCGGATTGATGGGGATTCTGGGTGGTATCGGAATCTTCGGTTGTGGTATTTGCTCCTTAGTTCTAGGCGGTATTCTTGCACTGACTCTGAAGGATCCGCAACCTCCGACCCAAATGATGTAACCGTCAACTGACCGAGGCATTGAACACGCAGCCTACGCTCGCAAGGGCGTGCGCTCGCGAAGTGGTATCGCCCTGCTGCTGGTCACAGTAATGGTATCAGCCCCGCTTGGGGGATGTATATTCACAGAGGAAGAGGGTAGTGCAGATGCTTCCTCACTTAGTGTCGCACCAGAGGTCTTGGAGGCGGGGGTTTTTCAGCCAGTGGAACTGAACGCTAAGGCTCCTATGTCTGTCTATATCCCCTATCTGGTCAGAGATCCTATGACCGGTTTCATCCAGAATTCAACCGTTGTCGACATATCGACCGGTTCCTCTGCTACAATCGAAATATTGGCTCCACCACGAACCGATAGTGTTCTACTACTAGTAGGAGAAAAGGGCCGGGAAGAGTGGCCGGTCAGAGAATCAAACGAGTCTTGGATGACTTGGTTGATGCGTGGAGGAGATGCTGGTAAGGATGGTAAGGGAGTGCAACGAGTATCTCATACTGAGAACACATCTCTGGATACGGTAAATCACAGCACCGACAATGGCGGCAGAGTATCTGTGAAGACTGTCAGCTCGATTAGGGGGCAGACTGTCGGAATCGAACAAGGAGGCGCTCATTCAAGCGGACTACTCCATGGAAGAGTTGTGTATGAGCGGCTTCACGAGATAACTGACCCTGCCAACGCACTGGATCCAGTCGATGGTAAGGCAGGCTATTGGGACAGGTGGGCAGGTCAAGGCAATCCTGCATACGAGGATGCAGCTCAGTACCTCATCTCTGAACTTACAGCGATGGGGTTAGATGTAATCCAGCATCGCTACGAATTCACGGACATATTCCAAGTTCAGAACCCTGAGGCGTACAATATTTGCGCATACAAGTGGGGCTCAGAGATACCTGATGAGTGGTTGGTGTTCGGTGCTCATTTCGATGTTGCTCCACCGGCTAACGCAGTACTCCTAGATCCACATGTGACTGGTTCGCGAACCTATGGAACAAGAGTTGGGGCATACGACAATACTGCGGGTACATCGATGGTTCTGGAGACAGCGAAGGTGTTGGCTGAGTTTGAATCACGCCGAACTATGGTGTTCTGTTTGTGGTCGGGAGAAGAAGGAGGAAAGCGAGGCTCAGACTACTGGACAGAGTACTATGTCAAGGAGGACAATCCACATGTTACAGTCACGAATTACATCAATCTCGACATGGCTGGTGTGAACTGGCCGGGTGGTGGTGGTGCTCCGCATGGCGACCCGGACCCTCAGATAGACGAGGATGGTTACCCCAAAGACTCCGAAGTCTGGCCTATGCGTGTATACATCGGACCGGGTCCAACTCACGATCGGTTTGACCAACCCGGGATGGTCGGTCTGTCCAACTGGATTGGTTCGGATGCACTCGGGCTAGAAGAGCAGATTGGGACGTTGATTGGAACAAACTACAGCGCTGATACTTGGAAAACGGATTCGTGGCTGGACATGGATAGGCCTGAGATTATCGTCTACGAAGATACTACCGCACGTAGTGACCACGCCAGCTTCCAAGACAATCTAGGTACCGTTACGGTTGGGTTTGGTGGGCTAGTTGATGGGTATTGGTGCTATCACCAAGTCTGTGACACTCTCGATGAGATGGAGGATTGGATGGATACTACTGGCAAGGACTACGGCGAGGAGAACAGTGGGGTTGCGAACCTCGCTAACAGCCTTGACATGATCACATGGTGGGCTCTGATGACCTTCTTCCATTGTGACGAGAAGCCGGTTCTGAATGCACTAGAATGAGTCGGGCGCTATTGGCAGGAGAATCTCGTTTCTGCGCATGAACGGTAGTGTGGTTGTGGGATTATCGTAGACGGCCAGCATAGGCTCGCCCGCTACTACAATTCCTTCCTTTTCCAACAGTCTCTGTAACTTGGAAATTAGTCTATCACGCTTCGAATGTCCTGAGAATCCTGAGAATCTCAACGCAGCGAATACTCCGCCTTCTATCGGCAGTAGTTCGATTCCCGAGTCATTGGGAACAGGGAGATCATCTAGTTCGTGCTCTGAAGGCATTGTGAAGGCCATCATCGATCCTCCTTCTGTCTTCCACATGTGAACAGGTGCTGTCATAGCAATACTCTGCTTTCTCTCATTGCGGCCAAAGATGTATCCTGCAATTCGTCTGAATCCTTCAGAAGAATTTGTCCAGCCGTCACCTGATGTGTGTACTCGGGCCTGAATTGTGTCTGAGTACCTTCTGATTTCGAAGTGTTTGTACTGCTTGATAATATCAAACCCTGGCTCCTCGAGATTCTCAGCCATGATTTCACAATTTCCCCTCAAGTTTGGCTAGTCTTTGCTTTATTTCTTTGGGCATGCCTCCTGGGGCTTGTTTTTGGGAAAGAAAACGCCGAAGTATCTCTATTTCTTTGTCTTTTTCTTTCATCTTGCGGTACACTATTGCGGCTTGCATATAGTACCAAGGAGCCACGCCAATTTTTTCCGCTCTACTCTCTTTTTCAGTGCTTTTTATAGCCTTCAAGCAAAGTGCTATGGCGTCTTCTAATCTATTCTCCCGCTTTGCTAACTTTATCGGTTCGATATATCTTAGATACTCAGCCATACTTACCTCACATAATCAATGACAATTGGGTAAATGTAAACCAAACTGTACTGAAGCAGATAATCAGCCAAATCCAGAAGATTGGGATTGACCAAGTCCTAATCTTCTTTCCATCTAAGGGACCGAATGGGAGCATATTGAATGCTCCAAGAACACTGTTGGCAATTAGCCAGAATCGAATCAGTACATCGATACCCTCGCTAGTGCCTCCGAAAGCCACAGCGCATACCAGCCCTATACACCACAGGGCCACATTACTCACAGGTCCTGCGAGAGCGATTTTGCCAAACTGCTGCTTTGTGGTGTTGCCCGCGACCATAACCGCTCCGGGAGCCATGAGAACTACACCGATTAGAGCGGCCAGAATGACACCGAAGCGAAGTCCGCTCGGTGAAGCTCGGAACTCAGCCCAACAGCCATACTTTCGGGCCTGTATCTTGTGTGCAATCTCGTGCACTAGGAAGCCAGGAGTGAAGGTTAGGAGACCTATGACAGAAAATAGCACGAAACCAGTGGTGTTGCTCAGTGCTCCCATTATTCCCCCAGAGAACATGAATCCTAGTGCAATTGCAAAGGCTATGGTTGCCTGAGTTAAGTGTTCGATTTCTGTTCTCGAAAAATGCCAGATTGAACCGGTATGAATTGGAATTGGCCTTGCCTGCTCCTCGACGCCGAAGATTCGCACGAATGGAGCACCCGAGCCCTGTGTTGCATGCACCACTCTGATGTGAGGCTGTCTCCAGTTCCCATCATCTCGAGCCTTTGTATGACTTCCTGGGGATGTTTGTTTGTCGAACGGGTCGTCATCCAGCCAGTGTGCTCTGGGATCCCTCTCCCTGGTCATCCCTCGTCCTCCTCGAGGAAGTTCTCTACTTGGGCCAGCAAATCGTCCCACGAAGTGACATTGGCAGGAGTATCACTCGAGAGTTTTGCCAGCATCTCCTCTCTCTGCTCGGCGTCCATCTCAACATTCTGCCAGGGATTCTGGTTGGCCACATCACGTATCAGAGACTTCTCGCTCTTGGACTTCTGTTTCTCAAAGACCTCGAACATCTCCTCTGCGGTGCTTGCCGGAGCAGTTCCCTGATGTTTGTCAATCAAGGTGGCATAGTGAATCATCATCTTGCCGTGGGTAGAGTCGTCGATGTATGAAGCGGGGTCGGAAAGCATCGTGACCAATTCTCTAGAGAGCCTGTCCGCCTTCGAGATGGATTGCTGAGACAGTCTCTCTCTGGTTCTGGAATGAGATTTGATACATGTCTTGCATCTATCTGAACCAGATACATCGGGCTCGTCGCAGCACAGACAGCAGACAGAGAAACCCATCATGTTCATCGCGGATCGAGGTAGACTCACAGGTTGCGCTCCTCTCCATGAGCCATCAACCCTACTCCCGCCCCGTGTATTCATGTGTGGTCTGTACTTGGGTCTCGCATGGACGAGCAGAGGGTGTTCGAGAGGAGATGGAAGATCCTCGGTGTAATGAGTCTCAGTCTTGTCATTGTGATGCTGAACAATGTCACTCTCAATGTCGCATTACCCGAGTTGACCAAGGAACTTGGTACTAGTAATTCCGAGATGCAGTGGGTCATGGATGCTTACGCGCTCGTCTTTGGGGGAACACTCCTCGTGATGGGGGCTATTGGTGATCGATATGGTCGCAAGCCAGCTCTACAGGCTGGTCTGGTTCTGGTAGCAGCGGCTTCTGCTGCTACGGCGTTGTACGCTGAGACCTCAGAGCATGTGATTCTAGCGCGGGCTACAATGGGGTTGGGGGCAGCTCTGGTGATGCCCGCCACTCTTTCTGTTGTTGTGGTGGTATTTCCAATCGAAGAGAGGGGGAAGGCGGTTGGAATTTGGGCAGCTATGGCGGGAGTAGGTGCTCCTCTGGGTCTGCTTGTAGGGGGATGGGCAGTGGAGAATTACGACTGGCAGATGGTGTTCTGGATTAATGTCCCGATTATACTACTTGCACTTGCACTTGGTTTGGTTTTGGTACCAAACTCGAGGGACGAGCAGCGTAGGCCGATGGATCCATTGGGTGCGGTTCTCTCTGTAGGCGCTCTCGGATCAATACTCTATGCCATCATCGAGGCACCCAACGCTGGTTGGACGAGTACTGAGACTCTTGGAATAGGCGCACTGGGTGCCTTACTCGCATACTTCTTTGTAATCTGGGAAAGGAGAAGGGAGCATCCTTTGCTCCCCATGGTTCTATTCAGGGACAAAGGATTCTCGATGGGGCTCGTCGCGATAATGTTGGCATTCTTCGTCATGTTCTCATTCATGTTCACACAGATGTTACATTTCCAATTGGTCAGAGGTCATAGTCCCCTTGGCGCTGCCTTGCGCTTCCTGTGGCTGCCTCTCGGACTGATGCCGGCTGCAGCCAACAGTGACCGTTTAGCCGCTAAATTTGGCAGCAACAATGTCGTTGCAGTAGGACTCAGTCTGGTTACTCTTGGTATGCTCATCTTTACCACCGTCGAAGTAGATACCGAATACTATGTTCTCGCGTTGATCTTCATGCTGCTCGGTTTGGGAATGGGACTGATAATGGCCCCCTCCACTACGCTTGTGATGGACTCAGTACCTAGCGATAAGGCGGGTGTGGGTAGTGCAACTAATGACGCTAGTCGAGAGATTGGTGGGGCATTAGGTATAGCCATCGGAGGCAGTGTACTGAACGAGTACTATCAGAGGAGTATGTCTCTACCGGAGGGGTTAGAGCATCTCGGTGCTGGCCCAGTGGAGTCCTTTCCCGCAGCTATGCAAATTGGTGGTGAATTAATGGCACAGGGGAACATGTTAGGAGAGCAGTTGATTGAAACTGCACGATTGGCGTTCATGGATGGTATGGTCGCTTCAGCTGCTGTAGCAGGTGCAATCGCATTCACCAATGCTGTTCTGGTGAAGATGTACATGCCCAGGCGTGTAATACACTCAGAGAAGGATTAGAGATCTATTCCTCTGACTTGCCGAGGAAGGATGGAGCCCACCAGTTGGCGCGACCCATTAACCGCATCGCAGAAGGCACTACGATAGCCCTCACGATTGTTGCATCGATGAACACAGCGGCGGCCAGAGCCAAGCCCATCGACTTGATGATTAGTACATCGGCAAAGATGAATCCTGAGAAGACTGCAATCATGATGGCAGCTGCTCCTGTGATTAGGCTGCCTGAAGCCTGCAACCCCTTGGCGACTGCTTTGGTGTTGTCACCCGTCTCAACCCATGCCTCATGGATTCTCGAGAGCATCAGCACCTCATAGTCCATCGAGAGACCAAAGGCTATGCCGAATACCAGTGGGGGAACAATCAGATCAAGTGGTTGAGGTGTGAAGTTCAGCGTCTCGGCCAGCAGACCGTCTTGGAATACGAGTACTACTAGACCGAAGGAGGCCGAGACAGATAGGACATTCATCAAAACCGCCTTGATTGGCACTATGATTGAATGGACCTGAAGCCAGATTAGAATCATCGTGACGATGACGACGAAGGCTACGACAGCTGGGATTCTCTCTGAGAGGTGGTTTTTGATGTCAACCTCGTATGATGTCCATCCACCGACTAGTATCTCCTCAGAAGATGTAGTTGTGTGCACCCTCAAGTCGGCGATTAGTTGCTCGGCCTGCTCAGTGCCACTGCTATACTCCGTGGCCACATTAATCATCGCCACGGTCTCTGATACTGTAGTGTACCAGGTACTCTGAGCGTCTTCGGGCCATTCCTCAATCGCGGTATCGAATAGGTCAGGGTAACACAGAGGATGATCGATGGAGATTACTCCGGTGGTCTCTCTGATTCCATCGCAAACCACAGCGATATCTTCAGAGATTATTTTCCAGTCTGGTTGCTCCTCATCGAACACCACGACTAGAGGGATGGTGGAAGCGGTGTAAGCAGGAAATTCATCAACAAGTACCTCGTATCCCATTCTAGATTCGAAATCAGGGGGCAGAGCCTCGATTCCTCCTGCATTCAACTCCACTCTGAGGAAGGGTGAGCCGAGGAGGAGGAGTAGAATCATGGCAGGAGCAAGCCAACTGATTGGTCTCTTCATCACAGTGGTGGAGAACTTCTCCCAGAACTGCGTCTTGGTGTTCGCTCCCGGTAAAGGTACCTTCAGCGAGTCTATCTTGGGCCCAATGTAAGAGAGCATGGCTGGAAGAACTGTGAGGGAGTAAATTAGAGAGGCCAAAACAGCAAGGAAACCACCCATAGCCATCGAAGGCATGTGTGTGGCGGTGAAGTAGAACAAACTGCACAGGCTGATTGCGACCGTGGCGCCTGAGAACAGAACCGCTCTGCCCGCAGTATCCATCATCTTCGCTATTGCATCCTCGACCTCGGCTCCGGCGTCCAACTCTTCTCGGAACCTGCTAATCATGAACAGGCTGTAGTCTATCGATACGGCGATTCCGATCAGTGAAATCATGCTGATTGAGTACTGAGTGAGTCCGAAGAACCACCAGTCGGACATCCAGAACGATGTAGCAGTGGCGAGTGTGATCATAAGAAGGGCGATCACCATCGGCAGCATGGCTGCAGTAAAGGTGCCAAAGACGAAGAGGAGGATAACTAAAGAGAGCGGGATGCCGATTATCTCGGCTCTGACTTGGTCATTCTTGAGGGCGGTGTCAAAGTCTGTACTGATGACTAGGCTACCTGTAACTAAAACATCGAGGACATCGTTGTCCGCGGCTGTGATGATATTGTCATAGGAATCTGAAATCTCGTCATCTGTCCCTCCAATGCGAACATATGCAGCCGTCGTATGGCCGTCTCTGGAAACATGAGAGGATAGGTGAACTGGATCTACAGGGGCGTCATATGCGGTGCTGATGCTCAGTATCTCAATATCTAGCTCAGAGAGTTTGGCGAGCGCTGACGAAACTGCCTGCTGGTATTCATCATCACTCCATACCATCTCATCATGACTGAAGATGAATGTGACTGAGTTCGCTGAAGTTACGGGTAGTTCATCGTCAACCAAATCGAGGGCTCTGCCTGCCTCGATTGTTGGAGGGGGGGAGTTGCCATCGATGAATGAATTACCCTGAGAAATCAGCAGTAAGGAGATGATGAGAGAAGCGAAAGCTGCTGCGAAAACAGTCCTTCTGGTAGAGTGCATTTGCCGGCCAAAGCGAGACAGAGCGGACTCGGTCATGTCCCTTCGCGCGAAGTCGAGGATTTAAGCGGGCGTTTTGCGCTTCTTCCGCAGTCCACCACATCTACTCACAAATCGGCAGTGCGTGTTAACGCGCCGGAAATATCTTTTTCACAGGGTTTGC
>NZWD01000003.1 GCA_002698225.1 Methanobacteriota archaeon
ATGATTGACCCATAGAGCATCATCAGAATTCCCATAACCTTGGGCAGAGAACTCTTCGGCCCCATCATCACGGCTGGCTGGTCAAAAGCCCCTGCAGGTGCTTCTGCTGGGGCAGCGTTTGGTGTTCCACTGAATGTGGTTTCTTGGGGTTCCCCCCCTCCATCTTCTTCCATAGTCTGACGCATCCGCAGAGACACTTAGCCTTGTTCCCTGCACCGATTATCTATATGTGAGGGTGGAAGGGGCGGAACGGCGCCACTGTAGCTTAGTTGGTAGAGCACCTGATTCGTAATCAGGAGGTCGGGAGTTCAAGTCTCCCCAGTGGCTCACTCTTCTTCGTCAAGGCCTAGAGCTTCTAGCAGTGGCCTGAACTTGTCATTGGATTTTGAGAGTGAGTCGATAACCGGCATTGGGTCTCCTGAGAGCATGCCAAGAGCAGACCCTCCTCCTGTACTGTTGTGACTGAACTCCCCTGCCATCCCTCTTTGGTTGACCAAAGCACTGGTATGCCCACCACCAACAATCGTAACTCCTGTAGCCTCAGCACACATGTTGAGGATCTCGATGGTTCCGAAGGCGAACTCTGGCTTTTCGAAGTATGAAGCAGGTCCGTTCCAGAGGATACATTTGGCACTGTTGAGCAGGGATCTCATGTCCTGTAGGGTTTCTATTCCGATATCGTAAATCGGGTGTTCTGTAGGTAACTCCTGCAATTCTAACTGATACCTCTTCTCATCGATTTCAACGGCTACATCTCGAGGTAGGAAAAGAAGTTCTGAGTGTTCCTTGACCAATCGCTCGGCCATCATCCAAGTGTGCTCGAAGTCATCCCCCATCATCGCCTTGATTGCTTCCTTGTTGGTCTTCCCGATGTCGTGACCATTTGCCCATAACATCAGATTCCCCACTACTCCAACCATCACGATTGAGTCCACGACCCCCCGGCCAATCAGATTGAGTGAGACTCTTAGGGAGTCATCGCACTTCGCCCCTCCAAGTATTGCTACATAGGGTCTGGGTGGGTCGTTGACAGCTAGTTCTAGTGAGCGGATTTCCTTATTCATCAACCGACCGGCTATGCAAGGAATCTCTTCAGTAAAGCCTGTCAGAGTGGGGGAGTTTCGATGCGCGGCTCCGAAGGCATCGGTAACATAAGCATCTGCAACTGAGGAGAGTCTGGTGACTACCTCTGAGGATGATTCATCCTCCGCCTTCACCTTCTTGTCGCCATACTCCTCAGGATGCATTCTGACATTGTCCAGGAACACCTTGTCACCCGGCTGCATCTCCTCAATCGCCGTCATCGCCTGATCTCCACAGATGTCTCCGACAAATCGTATCTGCTGACCAATAAGTCGCGACAGGCGGTCACAATGACCGGCCATGTCGGTGAAGTCAATCTTACCAGGTCTGGACTGGTGTCCCATGATGACGACTTTTGAATCGGATAGGTCTCTGAGAGTATCCAAGATTGAGCGCAGTCTGCTGTCATCTAGGAAGGCCCCGTTACTCGGGTCCAAGGGCGAATTAACATCAACTCTGTACAATACAGTCCGTCCAGCCAGACGGACATCGTCCAGCGACAAGACGGTTGTCACATTCCGCGGCACTAGCGGCCCCTCTATGGCCATTGTGGGTGTGGAACACACTCTGAGTGTTCCCACAATACCTTTCATTGAAGGCTACAGAGCAGTTTCATGAATTGGGACGCTGGGAGGCTCAGTGGACCTGATGGAGAGGACTGGAGAGTCCCGGTTTCTGAGTTGGAAGCACGACAGGTGAGGCTCTCAGAGGCGCTATCCGAGGCGGGTCATGAATCTGTGCTCATCGACGATCCAGTCGAGCTGTACTGGCTGACTGGAGGTCGGCAGAGCTCGATTCTTCTCGTTGGAGCTGAAAATTCCAGTATCGAGACAGTTCATTGGGTCAGGCGTTCGCTCGACAGGGCCAAGTTTGAGGCTGGCGGTGATGATGCTCCTCACCAGATATTTGCACAACCGAGAATGAGTGGTCTCGAAGACGCTCTGAGAGAGGCAGGGTGCACCAAGGCTCCAGGTATGCTCGCGGGCAAAGTGCCTAGTTCGAGATGGGGTTTCCTGTCTGGTAGATTATCTGGTCTCAAAGGTAACAGCCCCGATTGCACTGGAATTATGTTCTCTCTCAGAGAGACTAAGTCTGAATGGGAGATTGAGATGCTTGCTGAGAGCGGTCGGATTAACCAGATGATGTTCGAGTCAATACGAGATACCGGAGGAGCCGGTAAAACTGAGATTGAGATGGCCGCTGCTGCCGATGAGATCAGTCGAGCGTCCGGGTTCGGTGGTAGAATTAGGATGAGGACTTGGCCGATGGACTGCGACAGGGTGGTCATCGCCGCAGGTCGCTCGGGAGCAGTTCCCTCATACTTCGATTCGGGTGTCGCTGGCTTGGGTGCTAGTCCAATCGCGTCCTTAGGAGCCGGTTTCGCTAAGGTCGTCGAGGGCGAGCCAGTACTGGTCGATATCGTCCATGTTCATCGTGGATATGTCTCAGACTGCACCCGTATATTCAGCGCCGGCCCGCTATCCACACAGTGGCACGAGAGACTGGAAGATATGGTCCAAATCAGAGATTCACTGGTCAGTAATCTTGGCAGGGGGGAGGATTGCTCCGTGGTTTGGGAAAAAGGTAGCCAGATGGCAGCCCAAATGGGGTATGAAGAACACCTGATGGGTATGGTACCAGACCAAGCCAAGTTCCTCGGTCATTCGGTTGGCTTAGAACTGGATGAGAGTCCAGTGATTGCAAGAGGCTTCGACAGGGCTTTGGGTATCGGTGGAACAATGGCTGTCGAGCCTAAGGTGATTTACCCGGATGGAGCGATTGGGACCGAAGATACATGGTTCAGAAGTAAGGATGGTATGGAGTGTCTAACGATGGGAGATTCTTTTCCCATGTTTACGGAGTGGTAGTATAACGGAGGTGCTGGATCTTGACAAGGGCTAGAAAGAAGGCACAGATGAAATTGGCGAGAGTTCTCAGTGACCGTAAGGAGCCGCACGGCGGTTTGATTACCGACGAATCGATATTGAAAGGGGTCGAGGTCGACGACTCGGGGATAGTTGAGTTGTGGGTGAAGCCACCTCATCCACACTGCCCATGCTGCTTGGATGACCTGATTTCTCTCAAGCAGGAGATTGGGTCACAGAAAGGGGTCTTGGGTTGTCACATCGAAATTGTAGGAATTCCTCAAGCTGAGAGATGGACTGCAGCAATCAATGAGTAGTTCGCTACTCTTCTTCGGAGTTGTCGGAGTGATTTATTCTGCCGCGTGAGACGCGGTCCTCGACCTCCCTCATCTTGGAAGTGAATTTCTTTGAGAGCCACCATACCGCGATTACAATTGCCGCCAAATCGATGAACAAGAGAGTAAGAAACTCCGAATCCGACCAATCGACCATGTACTCACCAAGCAGGAGGAATCAAATCGATGTCGCAGGAACCTATTGGCTTGATACAGCAAGTAAGTGTACCTCCCAGTTGCACCAACTCCTCATCCAGTCCAGGAGGTAGGTCCTCAGGGAGTTCGACCTTGCCCTCGCGTAGAGTGACTAGACATGTGCCACAGTTACCCGAGGTGCAGTTCGTAGGTATTGTGACTCCTGCAATCTCAGCCATCTCGAGTATCGGTGCATCGGCTACCACTGCGGCCACACCGATGGGCTTAGACCCTCTGAAGAACCGGATTACCGGTGTTTCCTCGCTCATCGAACCGCCTCAGCGATCTTCCCAGCGGGTCCATCTTCCAGTCTGCTTGTTGAAGACCAGTCCGGCCTTCTTCATCCACTTGTTGAACTTGGTTGCACCCGCTCCAGTTGCGATGATGAATTCCTCGCGGTGTTCTTGAGCTTGGATGTAGCCCTTCGCTGCGATGGTCTGGTCAATCCAATCGTCAATGCTCATCAGAACACCAGAGAGTTTACTGGATTCGACAGCAGCCTCGAGCTCTTCGGCACTTGCACCAGTAGATTCGAGATCCTTAATCATCTGATCTGCAATCGATATCGTATCTTTCTTCCTCGGAGGTCTCTTTACCGTTAGTCTTGGCTTCATCTTGGGGTCTATCTTGATTCTCGACCCGTTATCCAGTCTGTCCTCCACTAACTGTGCCATCGGTGCTTTGAACTCCTCTTCGCACTCCCAGCAGATAAGTGAAAAGTCGGTCATATCGTCCATCACATTGCCTTGGATGGGGTCAATCTCCTCCCCGCAAGAAGGGCAGGCATGCATGCAAATCTTGGGTGCTATCTTCCTGCGGAAGTCGACGATATCTTGGGGTGTTCCTACTAACTCGAGCATCTCGTGGTCTCTGGCAGCCTCGAGTCCTCTAGTCTCAAGTTGGTCGCGCAGTTTGGAGCGTTGCTCAGTCTTGGATTCGTCATCGAATGAGTTCTCCAGTTTGACAATGAGTTCGATGGTCTTGCCAAGCCTATTCATCACTAGTTTCTTGTTCCTGAATGATTCGACTCTGACGATTCTGAGTTGCTCTTTCTTCTCGAGTAGTTCAGAGTGTAGATCCTTCTGCTCACGCTTGAATCTCTTCTCATCGATAGTGTCAATCTTCTTCTTCGTCCGGTCTGCTAGGACATCCGCGAGGAATCTCTGCTTGCTGGAATCTCTAGGGCCTGAGCGGACTGCATCTAGAACTGATTCCGCTACTTCCTTCTTCAGGCCGTAGTTGTTTGAGAGTTTCTCAACATCGAGTTTCTTGATGTCACCGACCTTCACTCCACTATCGGAAAGCAGGTGGGCAGTGTTCTCGTCGATGCCCCTTCTAAGAAGTGCCAGATAGGTGTCCTTCTTTGCCATACTATGTCCTGAGCTTGGGTCTCCTTGCGGCCCGCTGCCCTGACCAGCGGAGCCGGGGGCCCTCTATCAAGGCGCTGTCAAAACCCTCACTAATCAACTGGAAATGATGAAATTGACTTCGTTAAATGTACCCAATCCGAGGTAGTCAAATTCTCTGGCCTGAGATTCTGCCAATCCTCAGTCATCCCATCGTGCGAAGATTCAATGATTGCCTTGATTGAATCACGCCAGCGCCCCTTGTGCCAGCCCTTGTTCCTAGAAAGACGACGGGGTGACTGAGAAAGCAGGGTCCTCATCTTACGCCGCTTGTTTGCAAAGCAATGACTTGTGAGAGTTCTGAACATTCTGCGATCAGTCTCAAGATATCTTGCCTTTGGTTGCAGTCTGACTATCCTTGAACTGACTCTTGGTGCTGGACTGAAGCAGTGTGGTGGTACCTTGATATCCAACTCAACATCAAAATCTAGCCATAGTGAAAGCGACAGTGGGCCAGATGCAGTGTCATTGCGGTTGATTGTCATCCTCTCAGCAAATTCATCCTGCAGCAGAAGCACTACCGAAGACAGAAGATGTTGCGAGTGGTGGTTCTGAATTCTTTCTAGTAACGGACTAGAAATTTGGTAGGGGATATTCGCTACGATATGGGATGCATCTTTGGGCCAATCGGCTAGTAAAGCATCCTGATTGATTAGATTAAGTCTGCCATCAGCCCCATTGAACACTCTAACTAGGTGTGAGACAGCCTCCTCATCGACCTCAAAGGCAGTTACCGAGGCCCCGGTCCTGAGCAGACTCAGAGTTAGAGAGCCTGCTCCTGGACCAATCTCAATTACTCTGGAATCTGAGGTCATTGGCTCAGGGCTGTTTGCGATCTCAATTGATCTATCCACTACCGATTCATCGAGCAGGAAGTGCTGTCCCAGATCCTTGTCTGGGGTGATTCTGTCTTTCAGGAGGTCTACTAGGAGTTTGAGGTCTAAGTCATCCATCCAATCACCCGATTAGAGATCGGCGCGGACTAGAATGTCAAGCAGCCGAGGAGTCTGTGCTTCGTCCTCCATCTCCTTGAGATAACGCTCAGCCAGAAGTCTGACCGAGTCAATCGTACAGGCCTCGTCAATGGCAGAGAATTCGTGCCATCCTGAACCCCTAAGGCCAACCATCTGGATAGCCTTCGAGTTCCCTATGCCAGGAAGCAACTGAAATGAGTGGAACTTTCGAGTCATGGGACCAGCGCTATTGTAGAATTGCAGATGTATGTGGGAGTCCTCTGATACCGCCTCTGAGATTGCATCAAAGAGTTCTGAGTTTGCATTCTCCGAGAGATCTTTTAGTCTAAGTTCACTGAGAGCGCCTATACTGGCAGATTCCTTCTCTATGGTAGATCCATTCTCGAAATCATCAGCTTGTGTGACCCTGGCTCGGACGAGGAATAATCCTGGACGCGTGAGTCCGGTCAACTCGTGCCCGATGGGGCGCCTGTCCTGCAAGTCTAGGATTCTGATATGAGTCTCGGACAGAAAGGGGGGGTCTGGCTCCTCGTCGGGCTCAGTGGGTCCACCAAACTGCATATTCCTCACACTCCCAGAACGGTTCCCCCACTTGAATGAAATTGTTAGTAAAAATAGGCAGAAAAAGTCCTCAGAGGACATGCTGACGAATGAGAGTGATTATCTCCTCAATCTCTGGAGTGTCCATAGCAATTCGCTTGCTGGCTACTATTACTCTCACATCTGGAACTTGCATGGGGCAGAGTTCAGCCAATTTTGCGCATATCTCCGGGTGTCCGGCTAGCTTCTCATTCTGTGCCAACTCATCTCTTAGGGCCGCGAAAATATTGGGGTCTGTCTTGACTCCTCCTCGGTTCTCGCTGGCAGCCCACTCGGCGTGCTGTAGAGCCATGGTCTGTTCGTAGGATAGTTCACCTCTACGCTCGTTGGTCTTAATGAGCAAGTCCCTCACTGTGGCGAAGTCTGTGTACTCCTTCTCTGACATGATTCTCACTCCATTGGCCTGAGGTGCTCAGGTCTTGCTACGACGGTTTTGTTTGCATTGCCATCGGAAACAGCGACCACATATGCCCTTCCCTGGGTTCCGGTGATAATTCCAGTTTTACCTTGGAAGCGGCGGTGAGGCATGCCCTTCTGCTGCGCTCCGTCGAGCACTATCGCAACACTGTCACCCTCAGCATAAGGGTGCATGACTCGATTGATGAATACCCTACTACGCTCGGTCTTGCCCTTCTTCAGGATGCTGCGAGTGCCCTGTCGAGGACCATGTGCTCTCTTAGCCATTAAATCACCATCCGACCGTAGGTCGCGGGAGCGTTCGACCTGCCGATTCTTCTTAAGCCCTCGGATGAGGTATCGAAATCACTAGTCATGGATCTCCTCTACATCCAGCCACACTACCTCGCACTTGCAGCCAAGAACGCTACTGACCGAAGGAGTGGTCCTTCCCTCATCTGAATGTACAAGTTCCTTGATGTATGTTCCAGCCTCGCATCTAAGAGTGACTTCTATCTCATCGTCTATGACCGAGACTCGGTCGACGGAGGTCACCTTTCGCTTTCGTGTCTTGGCGGCCCTTCGGTGAGATACTCTCTTCGGAGTTTTCTGCTCAAGCACTATTCCTGACAGCCCCTCTATGGCTGCAATGGCTATCTCCTCATCAGGGGTTTCACTGCACTTGAATCGAATTGTGTAGGTCTTCTCAGAGCGGTGCTGCTTGATCTTCGCCACCTTCTTCTTGTGAGTCCATTCAAGTGAGTCTATCTCTACCATTCCCGAGCCGTTGTTGTTAACCAAGGAAACCAGTTCGTCGAGATCATGTTCTCTCACCAGCGGATTTTTGATTTCCATAACAAACGGTCTGCCTCTACCTAGGCACCTGACATCGATGTCTTCACGACCCATTCCGTGGAATGATGTATCTTCTGCATTCAGAGCTTCTCGAATCGGCTCACCGATTATATCCTGTATGGAATCAGGGTACTGCAGGCCGGTTCCCTGACAGGACTCACATCCCTTGTCTCTGCCTCTGCAGGCTCTGCAGGGCCATCTTGTCTGGGGGATATTGCGGCTAAGTTTTCGGTACCTGCCGTAGAGGAAGACAGGGCGTATGTCGATGTCTACCCTAAGAGTGAGGCCATCGACTCTAATCATCAAATCAGGAATCTCCTTAACGAATCTGACATCACTGAGATAGTTAGAGAGGTCAGCTTGAATCGCATCTACGAATGCTGCCTTGAGAGGTCTTGAGCCGGGCGCTCCATGTCTGCTCCTGATTCTGTCCTCCTCCTGAATCAGGTCCTTTGGTAGGTGAATTCCGAATTGCATAGTTGAGTGTTGGACACCGGCTACAGACTCAGTCACTCTGCTGACAATGTTCCCGACATCATCGAACAAATTCTCGCAAAGTGGGCACAACTCCGGGGTTCCGAACTTGGCTATGCCCGGGTCTCTGGCGTGGGCGTCTTCTCGCACCTCCTTACCGCCTGCGGAGCCAGCATTCTTGGTTCGGCGACCAGCCACTCTGTACAGACAGTGGTCACAGACTCCAAGCTTGATCACATGGGCGATTCCTAGTGGAGTCGGGCAGGGCGGAGCGTCCCAGTCGAGAGAGGTTCCATTCGCTTCGACATCATCTCCGTCGAACCAAACATCCTCCTCCTCGGATTCTGCTTTTGATTCGTCCTCAGAACTTGGCACGGACTCGGCCGATGCATATCCAGCCGAAGCGAAGAGTTGCCACTGGTCTCCCTCGCTCAATTCGTGCTCTTCCTCATCCAGATTATCCCATGTCATTAGATCACCACCAGAGACACAGGGGGAACCTATGCTTCCGACGAATAGGCGAGAAGTGACTTGCCTTTGACACCTTCGGGTTCGTTTGGAATCCTCAAAGAGGCTGTCCCAACTCCTCGGCAACCCCTCTCAGATGAGTGAATGAATGAATTCCGCTGGAGCACCCGGTGGGCCAATCGAACCTTATGCCATAGCGGCCCACAGGCTCTGCGCGCGGCTTCTCAACTCTGAGTCGTGCGACTTCTTCCTCAAATTCTAGCAATCTCTGCTCATTCTCCTGCCTTGGTTTGCACTTGGCGCACTGGCAGCGGCATCGTAGGGACAGGTAGCTGACTTTGAAGGCTGAACCGTCCGCGAATCTGAGAGTACAGTCCTCGTGGCCGCGTTCCAAGTCAGTCAGCACATCGCGAGACATGGTAATTCGAATGTCATGTTGGATTTAACTTTGGTCGCCGATACTCTTCGAACCAAGGGTCCATACCATTCCAATCAGGATCTATGCCCAAATGACCGCAGATTAGTTTGCTGGTTATCCTACCGCTCTCGAAGATTGTCGGCAGACCACTGCCTGGGTGAGTACCTCCTCCCACTAGATATAGGCCCTCAGTTTCCTCGAAGTAATTTTGTGGTCTCTTCCAGAGCATCTGATTGAGGCTGTGGGCGAGATTGAACACGGCACCCCTGTAGATATCATTTGAAGACCAGTCATCGGGCGTCACAATCGTCTCTGAGACTATGTGGTCGGACAGTCCTTCGAATCCCATCTTCTCCATCTGCGACACGACTACATCCCTAAATCGCTGCTTGTGTGAATCCCAATCAACAGACTCGTGCTCATTGGTTACGGGAACTAAGACATACAATGTTGAGCACCCCTCTGGAGCCAATGTAGGATCTGTCACGCAGGCGTTCTGAACATACAGCGATGGATCGTCCCAAGTGATTTTGTGCTCAGATATGTCTCTGAGATTACCTTCGTAGTCTGCAGAGGCGTAAATCTGGTGATGTGGTGTGTCATAGGTTCGGTCGATGCCGAGATAGAGCATGAATGTCGAGCAAGAGTACGACTTCTGGGCTATCTTCTTGTCAGACCATCTCTTCCTCAATTTATCTGGGACGAGTCCAGTCATCCCTGACGCAAAGTCAGCATTCATGACAATCTTGTCTGCTGAGTAGGTGCCTTGCTCGGTCCTGACTCCAACTGCTCTCTTGCCCTGAAAAAGAACCTCCTCGACTGGCTCTGATAGTCTGATTTCGACTCCTAGATTCTCAGCGATAGTAGCCATCTTAGGAGTAATCGAACCCACTCCTCCCTTGGGGTGGAAGACTCCATACTCGTATTCAAGATAGGACAAGAAGGTGAATAGACTTGGAGCATGGAATGGGCTCATTCCCAGATACTTAGTCTGGAATGAGGTAGCCAGTTGCAATCTGTCATCCTTGAACAGCTTGGATAGATCAGAGGAGACGCTTCTCCAAGGGCGAAGCACTCTGGAAACTCTCAAAGCCCTCCTACTAAACAAATCAGAGGCCCCTTTCCAAGGAGTGTTGAGGCATTTCTTAGAGAGTCTCAACTTCTTGCGGTTGTCCTCCATGTATCGTCTGAATCCGTCGGCATCCTCCTCTCCGGATAGTTCCTCGATTTGAGACGCCATCAATTCCATGTCGGTAGTTGCGTCGATTTGCCCGCCCTGCCCGAAGATTAGTCTGTAGTTTGGCTCCAGTCTGATGAGTTCGAGTTCTTCGTGGACATCCATGCTCAAAGCAGCGAATATCTCCTCTGAGATTTCTGGGTAATGGAAGAATGTAGGGCCTCTGTCAAAGGTGAAACCATCCTTGCTCACCAGCCTAGTCCGACCTCCCACGACATCTGACTTCTCGAGTATCAGTACCTTGACTCCTGCCTTGGCTAGAAGCATCGAGCAGACCAGTCCGCCCGGGCCCGCGCCGATAATGATGGCATCGTAATGATGTGTGTCTGACATAGTGAATTCCAAAACCGTGTAATTAATGAGTCTTTTACTGAGAATAAATCAGATATCTTCAGATCTTGGAGTCATGATCAAATTGTACCTGCAAAATTCGTCCAAATCATCGTTCTGTTCCCTTTGGACCATCACCTCGCCATCTGGAGAATATCTTGCCAGTAATGCTCCTTCAATTATTCCGTCGTCGAGGGCCCAGAGAGGAAGTTCGTCATCTTTCAATTCCGCGCTTCCCAACTCTACCTTGATGTGGAATTCCGGTTCAATATCATAACTGAGTTTGCCTAGGCCAGCATACTCCCACCAATCCATCATCTCATTTAGGAACTCGATGTTTCCTTCAATTTGTCTAAGGCTGAAGGTCAACTCCTCACCGATTCGGTTTCCTACTTGGCGCATTAGCGAGGAGATGTCGATTCCGAACGACGATAGGCTTCTGATTCCACCTGACTCGAGGCTTCTCCTAGCCTCGCTGACCTCTAGTCCGGAGGCCATGAAAGCATTCAGATCGAATGGGGTGTCAGTATCAGGAAGTTCCTCCTGAATTTGTAGCACATCCCTCATCCGGTCTAGGAATGACATGCTGTCGAGAGTCAGCTTCAGAGGCTCGACAATCTTTTGCTCAGTGAATCTCTTTGAGGCTATGTCAAAGGATATTGCATCATCCCATATCGCCTCCATGAGATTCATCTGGGACTCTGCAAAGGTGGACGACTCGACCACAAGAGCGGCATCACTTCTGCCACGGCCAACTGGATTCTCGTCGGCGTTCAGATACTGGATGGTCTCGCGCATGTCCATCACTACGCCTTGCGAGTCGATATCATCAGAGTGTCTGACTTCGATTAGATTGTCCAAATCACCATAGAATCTGATGGTGCGTCTGTCGAGTTGTGCTAGCACCCTGATTGAGATTCCTTTTGCCGCAGCGATGTTGATCTCTTCGAGAGCGGGGCTTCTGCACAAATGCAGAATGCCGAATCTGCCTAGAACCAACATTAGTGACTCTTCGGACTCCTCGGCCATCTTCTCTATCCTCTTGAGGATGTGAATGCGCTCCTTGAGAACTGCGAACTTGGCCTCTTCAGAGGCCTTCTCCTCAATCGAATCAGATATGTTTGGCTGAGTGCTCAGACCTCTGTAGTTCTCCTCTATTCGAGAGAGTTGCTCGCGTCTGATGTCGATTAACAACTTGACAGTTTCACCGATGGGAGGGCTGGAGAATCGCATCGGTCTGTCTGCAGTAGAGGTTACAAGGCCGATGCGTTGTAATCTCTCAAGAGAATTGTATGCATCCAACCTGGTTGTTCCCAGTTCCTTAGCCAACTCACTTGCCTTGATGTTGGGCCTGTTAGACAAGGCGATGACAGCATTGGCCTCCTTCTCAGACAGACCCGCATCGGACAGTATACCCTTCCAGCCCATAATTACCAACTCAATTGGTGACGCTGCTCAAAGCAGACAAGATATTGGCCACATGCTGCCTAGGCCTGAATAGCCAATCATAGACATGGTGGATGGTGTTGTCCGGACCAATGACGAAGGATGATTTTGCTGGGAATGCGCCTAGGTGAACTGGCACCTTGAAGCTCTCAGCGACATTTCTTTCGGGATCGGAGAGAAGCGTGAAGGGTAATTGGAGCTCTTCCTTGAACTCCTTGTGCTCTGATACGGTATTCTGGCTGATTCCGATTACCTCAACTTGTGGTTCTAGGGAGCGGAACAAATCGTACTGATCCTTGAACGAGAGACATCCTCTTTTGCATGCTGGAGAGCCATCCTTGGCGTAGAAGAACAAGACCTTCCACTGGCCGTCTAACTGACTGAGTGAGAAATCTTGACCCTCACTGGTCTTGAGGGTAAAGTCAGGGGCCTTGCGTCCAACCATACTTGACATGATGCTCCGCCTCTTGTTTTGGGTTTAATTCAATCTATATGTCGAGTATGTGACCCATTCTCTCAGATTTGGTCGACAAATAGTGCTGATTGACACTGGAGACTCCAGTTATGTGGGGCTTGCGCTTGATGACATTGACACCGTTTTGCACAAGTCCTTCGACCTTCAGCGGGTTGTTGGTCATGAGTCTGACTGCGTGAACACCTACATCCTTGAGCATCTTGGCAGCAATCGAGTATTCGCGAGCGTCCGCGGGAAGACCTAGGGCTAGGTTAGCGTCAAGTGTGTCATATCCTATGTCCTGGAGAGCGTATGCCTGAATCTTGCACTTCAGGCCGATTCCTCTGCCCTCTTGACGCAGATAGACGATTGCGCCTGATCCTTCTTCCTGAATCTCCTTCATCGCAGCCTGAAGTTGTGGGCCGCAGTCACACTTCATAGATCCGAAGGCATCTCCTGTCAGGCACTCTGAGTGAATCCTAATCAACGGAGAGTTTTCACTCGATAAGTCTCCGGTATACAAAAGCGCGTGCTCCTTACCATCCTCATCAACTGTGATTCTGATTCTGAAGTTTCCGTACTCAGTCGGTAAGAAAGAGTCCGGTGCAATTTCAGCTTCATTCGTATTCCCGATTTGAATCGTCATGAGTCCGGGTTTGTCCAGCAGGTTATGAATGAGTGTTTGTTTTCCTGTTGGAGGTAAACAGTCGGTTATATGCTACAAGACTGTACTAGAGTCATGTCCAGCCCTAGCGGAGAGTTGTTTTCCTCTCTGCTCTACCGGGTCCGAGAACTGAATCAGTTGCCGAGGAATCCGGATGGAGAATTCGTCCTGTACTGGATGACAGCTTGTCGAAGATACCATCACAATGCAGCATTGGAGCGTTGTATCCAGATTGCTTTAGAGATGGAAAAGCCGCTTCTGATTGTAGAACCTGTCTCAATCAGGCACAGATGGTCGAGTGATCGAATACTCACCTTCTTCGCACAGGGATTGTTAGACAACAATGCCATCTTCGAGGCCAAGGGCCTCTCATATGTTCCATGGGTGGAGACACACAAAGAAACTGGAAATGGACTTTTTAGGAGGCTGTCTCGCAAATCATGCGCAGTGGTGATTGACAACTATCCGACTTATCTACCTCGGGATATCATGGACAGAGCTTCTGAAATCTGCCTCGTCGGTTTGGAAGCAGTGGACTCCAATGGAATTCTTCCTATGGATCTAGCAGAGGATGCTCATCTGACTGCCTACTCATTCAGGAAGCACATGCAGAGGAATCTCACAGCGGCTCTAGGCACTCTTCCTGTGCACGATAGTATGGCATCATTGGAGCATGATTTGCGAGTGGATAAGAATCTCATTGAGAGCACATTCGAGTCTATTGGAATCGAAATGACTCCATACGAGTGGATTTGGAGAGTAGCACAGGGAGGAACCATTGGGGCCGAAGCCTGTCAACCCCTCTCAATAGACCACGAGGTTAGTCCAGTCGAGTCGGAGAGAGGAGGGAGATTCGCAGCACTAATCAAACTACAGGAATTCTTCGAGAGTGGACTGAATCGTTACGACACTGGCAGGAACGACGTCGACGATTCAGCATCAAGCGGACTATCTCCCTGGTTTCACTTCGGTCATCTCTCCACCATTGAGGTCGTCCTAGGAGTATTTGAGAGGTGTAAATGGGATCCTAGTATGATTTCAATCGAAGACACTGGAAGGGGTTCCAGAAGCGGTTGGTGGGGACTCTCTGAGGCTCATGAGTCGTTCTTGGATCAAATCATCACTTGGAGGGAGTTGGGATTCAATTTCGCTAACTTCCGCGAAGACCATATGAGCATTCACTCGATTCCTGACTGGGCCAAGAAATCTCTGCGCGCCCATGCTAGTGACGAGAGGCAATCCTACTCCTTCGATGACATAGAGAATGCCAGAACAGATGATGAAATCTGGAATGCAGCCCAACGCCAGTTGCTCAATACCGGCCATATCCACAATTACCTCAGGATGCTGTGGGGTAAGCGAATTCTCGAGTGGGCTCCAGGCCCCGAGATAGCGGCTGAGTGGATGATTGAAATCAACGACAGGTGGGCTCTGGATGGTAGAGACCCGAACTCGTATACTGGAATTTTCTGGGTCTTGGGAAGGCACGATAGAGCGTGGGGCCCTGAGAGACCAATTTTCGGTAAGGTCAGATACATGTCTTCAAAGAACACAAGGAAGAAGCTTGCTCTAGAGACGTACCTTGAGAGATGGTCAGAAGGCGCCCCGATACAGCAGTAAGGTGATAGGATGTACAAGTACAAGCATGTGACTACAGTTGATGCAGACATTGATTCGACTTTCAAATGGTTTGAGCATGAGGGTTCTTTCCGTCGCCTGATGCCTCCTTGGGAGGTTGCGGAGGAAGTAAGGGCCGACGAGACTCTGAATGTCGGTTCACAGAGAGTATTCAGATTCCCTATGGGTCCTCTGAAGATGACTTGGGTTGCTGAGCATACCGCCTACAATCCACCCCATCACTTCGCAGACAAGATGGTCAAGGGCCCGTTCTGGCACTGGACTCATAATCACAACCTCAGCGAGGTTGATGGCAAGACCGAGGTCATCGATGATGTGACCTACCAAGTCCCGTTCGGTGCACTGGGTAATCTAGCCGATACCGTTCTCGGAGGCATGCTCGTGAAGAGTCGCCTCTCGAGGATGTTCAAGGCTAGAGAACTTAGGCTCCAGAGAGATTTAGAGAGACATTCTCACTTCTCTCATCTACCTCGCAAGAAGATTCTAGTTGCTGGGTCTTCGGGCATGATTGGGACACAGCTCGTGGCATTCCTGGACACAGGAGGTCACGATGTCTGGAGATTAGTCAGAAGAACTCTGAATCCGGGAGCCAATGAGATTCGTTGGGATCCGGATAACGGTGATTTCGACCCTAACCTACTCAGTGGGTTCGATGTAATCATCCATCTAGGAGGTGAACCCATCGGAGAAAAGCGCTGGAATGACAAGCGCAAGCAGATGATCAGAGATAGTAGAGTCAAAAGCACCAAGTTACTGACCGATGCGATAGTATCCCTAGACAAAAAGCCCGAATCGTTCATCCTAGCCAGCGCAATAGGTTGGTACGGAGACAGGGGCAATGAGGAACTTACTGAGACTAGTGAAATCGGACAGGGTTTCCTACCTGATGTGTGCAGAGAATGGGAGAGTGCGGCTTCGGCAGCAGAGGAGGCTGGAGTTAGGACGATTTTTCTGAGGACAGGGATAGTTCTAGCAGCCACAGGAGGTGCCCTCGGAAAGATGCTATTGCCGTTCAAGATGGGTGCCGGAGGCCCTATGGCTGGTGGCAAGCAGTGGATGTCCTGGATTAGTCTGGATGACCAGATTTACGCAATGAATCACCTGATGATGGAAGGATCTTCCAAAGGGGTCTACAATGTCACGGCTCCATATCCTGTCAGACAACGCAGATTCGCAAAATTGCTCGGTAAAGTTCTCAGAAGACCTGCATTCATACCACTACCTAAATTTGCAATTAAGCTCATGTTCGGTGAAATGGGCGAGAGGTTGACTCTAGACAGTCAGCGTGTCCTGCCTGATAGGCTGCTAGCTGAGGGATACAAGTTTGTCCATGAGAATCTCGACGACGGTCTGAGAGACTCTCTCGGCATGTGGAAATGATGAAACTGTGTCTGAAATAGATTGATGTTGGAAGATTTTCGATTGACTCTTTTGGGGAATAATTCCCTCAGTCAGTAGATCAGATTGGAGTTTTGAAGCCCATAGCACGAACTACACACCAACCGGTGCGAGCCTCAAACAGTGCGAATAACCCGCCCCCGAGTACTCCCAATGGTAGTAGCCAGAGGACTCCTAAATCTACTCCGGCAAGCAATAGTGAGACGGCAAGGAAAATTCCTGCCAGCACGCCGATCAAACCAAGCCGGAACCTGACCGCCTTGCCACGGGAATCGATATTACACTCGAAGACCATGGGGCGAGCGATGAATCTGAGGATAAAAACACTAGTTTCTGACTAAGGCCTAATTGGATTTCCAAAACAGCCTACTGCGAGGCTGAAGAGACTGAGCCTCTATGGATGAGCCCTAGGACGGCCGGTGTAAGCACCATGCTGGCCAGCAAAGAGAGTCCAATCATGATGGCACAGAACAGCCCGAAGGTAGAGAAGAAGCCCATCTTGGACTGATTGATTACCATGAATCCGGCTATATCTGAGACGGCTGATCCAAACAAGGCTAGGCCGGATGCTCCGCCTACCGCAGCAATCGAGATATCGGGTGTAGAGCCTTCTTCACGCTCTTCGCGATACCTCTCTATGAAATGGATGACATAGTCTATGCCCACGCCCAGAGACATCGCAGCGATTGCTACTGTGACCATGTTCAAACCATATCCTGCCAAGGAGACCATTGCATACAGCCAGATGATTACCACCAGTATCGGTCCTGTGGTGACCGTTGCAATGTAGAACGGTGCAGTCCCCCATAGAAGTGAGAGAGCGATTGCAAGGATAGCTAACATCAGACCATATGTTGGACCGAGGAACAGGTACGATGCAATTCCTGTCAATGCCACAACGGCTCCGATCCTGCGTGCTGATGATGCTGGATTGGATACAGTCTCTCTCCATCTTTGTTTGGCGGAAGTCTCCTCACGAAATCCCCACCACAAGGTCAGAGTGCAGAAGGCCACCCCGAGAAGTAGGGTTCCTTGCATCTCGTCCTGCATTGAATCAGCGGCTACGAATCTGATTACCGGCTCCCCGCTTGGGATAGCCCAAGTGATTGGATATTGCGAGTCTGCCGATTCTATGTCTGCTCGCTCTCTGAGGGGATTGCGAGAGAGTTCCTGTAACGGTGCCATGTCGTCTTGCAACTGCTTGAGAGCTGGCTCGACGAGGGCGAACTGTTCGGGACTGGAGATTCCAAACCGGATTGATGCGCGGATGTACGAAGGTGATTCGCCCGAGGTGGTGAGCCATGGCCTGTCAGAGTCGAGTTCATCAGCGACCTGAATGTACTCGGCAGCAATCGAGGGCGGCATGTAGGGATATCCTCCACTCTCGGGAATCCCATGGGTGAGCATGTAGCCAAACAGGAATAGCAAGCAGTCTCGGTCATTGAGTGATGGTAGACCGAGGATGTCCTTGTCGCAGCCCACGCCGCCGTCCTCGGCATTCGAGTCCCAACCGGCCTCTTCGAACGGCTGGATGTTCCAAGCCATAGCAGCCTTTGCCAGTATGAGAACACTATCGATGGCAATCAACTCAACCTCTCCGGTGGGCAGTCGTGAGATCTGATCTGGTTCGCCGGGCTCGCGTGAGTTGACATTCCTCCGGAGTTCTCCAAAGGCTGCAATCACCTTCGGGTCGGCCATGTCACCCTCGACTAGGATGAATCCCGGCTCTCCCTCATCACTGAATCTCTCATTGACTAGGTATATGCCGACGGCTAGATCAGACTCGGTCTCGATGAAGTCCTCTACCTGAAAGTCACCCTTCAGTGACAACATCATCGGAACGGCGAGGGCGGTGATGAGTACGGTTAGGACGGCGATGAATGGAGCCTTCCTTGCAGAAGTTGAGGCGAGGTTGGCTAGCCACTCCTTCGGAACCATGTGTATGATTCCGTCTCTCTCATCCCCTAATCTGCCCTTGGATTGCATCCACTCATCAACATCATACCTAACCAAAGGTACCCAGATTCCGGTGAGGATGAATGCTGACAGCACACCGAATCCAGCCTCGATACCGAAGGAGCGCAGTGCTGCGATATCTGAAGTAAGGTTAGCAAGGAATGCAACGATAGTAGTGGTCGAAGTCAGCATGATTGCTCGACCGACTCTAGTGACTGAGATGTGAGCAGCCTCCTCGGGACTCGCTCCATTTCTCCTCTCCTCCTTGTACCGATGCAGTGCATGCAGACTGTCGTCTATCCCAAGAGCCAGTACGAGGATGGGGAGAAGGTTGGAGAACTGAGAGCGAAAAATGACTTCGAAGCCGGTCTTCTGTCCTAGGATGATTGCCCATCCAATGAATCCCTGCATCCACAGTAGAGAGAGAGTAAGGCCTACTGCTACAATGGCCACATCCGAGACTCTCCTCAGGCTCAGCCAGAGTAGAAGAGTCACAACCAGTGCCATGATTCCGACCAGATAGAGGGAGGAGAGTAATTCTCTGTTAATCTCAACATTCACACCCTCAGCGAGCATTAGTGTAACGACCATCTCATCAGTAGACCTGAGATCCTCTTCGAGGGCGAGATAGAGCCATTCCATTGCACATAGCTTGTCTCCATCAGACATCCTCTCTCCGCATTCCTCAACCGAGTTTTGTACGGGATCAGTCTGTAGCGTCACTCCGTCCCAATAGTAGCCAAATTCGGATTCTGAATCAAGCCATGAGTATGTCCATCCGGCTTCTTCGATGTCCTCACGCTCGAAGTTGATGAGGAGCCACGCTGAGGAAGCCGACCACCTGCCAGGACCCCATTCTTCAGCGACTATTGAGCCGTCCTCCAGCAGTTCATGGCCATACGGCCCGATGATCTCGCTTGTCGGGTCGGAGATGAATGCGCGATCGTTTGAGAGCAACCTCAGGAAGGCTCCCGAACTATGATTGGAGAGTCTGTGTGCTGCAAGGTCAATGTGACCTTGAGTCAGGTTCTCGTCGTCAAAGGAAAGGCATGCTAGGTTGCCACAATCGGTCCAGTTCGTAGAAGGAGGAGTCATCTGGAGGGTGTCGGGATCTATCCTCGGGCTTGTTAGTGATGATTGGCCCGACATGAATGATCTGAAATCAGTCGCTAAATCGTAGACTCCCACTACCGGTGCTCCCGTAATCTGAGAGACGAATGGTAGGTAGAACTGAGACACCTCATGCTCTCTGAGATATTGTCCCTTAGAATCAATCTCACGCAGGACTGAGAGGTTGAGTATGCCCCCCTTCGGCTCGATTACTCCTGCGGCGTTGCCTGTGTAGTCAGCAATCATTGAGACATCTGAGTTAGGCTCGCCGAAATGGCTCGGATCTCTCAGGTATATTCCGAAGGCCTCGATTCCGCCAGCCGCGGAGAATTCATCCATCAGAATCTCATTCGCATCGAGTTCTGGGGACTCAAGGTCATACGACTCTATGTCAATCGGGCTGAATGTAGCCGAGATTCCAGGAAGCATCAGCAATGACATCACGAAGACAATGAGATGGGTTTGACGTCGCCTTGGGACTAGGAAGTCAGCCACCTTGGAGAAGTCACGCATGAATCCGACTCTGGAACTTCATATTTGATTGGTTTCGTGGCTCTACAAACCGCTGTCTCTGAGTGTCTCTAGAGCTTCCTTCTGCTCTGAGGTCAGCTCATCCGCCTCTGCTAGTGTGAACTCGATGTCGAGAGGTCCTCCGGAGTGTCCGTGACCTTGCAGTCTCCTACGGTCACCGATGCGAGTCCCCTCCTGTACCTCTATTTGCACTCTCTTTCCAGCAGGTGTGGAGATTCTCACCTTCCCTCCTAGTAGTAGAGTGGTGATTTCGACTGGTACCTCTTGCACCAACCTGCCATCCTCCCAGCGTCTTCCTTCCTTGGCATCGAGTCGGAGTTTAATGAGCAGGTCTCCGGTGTCTCCTTCGGGATGCTCGTGTCCCATCTTGCGCAGACGCAACTGCTGACCGTGCTGAGCCTTAGCGGGGACCTTTACTGTCAGGGTGCTTCCCTTGGTCTGGACTCCTGTACCATTGCACGGAATGCAACGCTTGGAACGGCCAAAGCTTGAGCCGTCGCATTTGTCGCAGCGCTTGAGTCGTCGGTGGCTGAACTTGACTTCTGTTCCTCTCAATGCCTGCTCAAGTGAGATGTCGAGTCCAGCCTCGATGTCCGCACCTCTAGGTTTGGGACCGTCCTCACGCGGCGGTTGCTGCTGGGAGAAACCCCCACCGGACCCCCTCCCTCCCATGAACTGTGAGAAGATATCACCTAGATCGACGCCTCCGAAACCTCCTCCGAACGGGTTGCCTTGGAAGCCACCACTGCCGAACATGTCCTCCATTCGACGGCGCTGGTCATGCTCTCGCCTCGCATCGGCAGAGCCGATAGTCTCGTGAGCAGACTGAATTGCCTTGAAGCGCTCCTCGGCCGCTGCATCGCCGGGATTCCTGTCAGGGTGATATTGGCGCGCGAGCTTGCGATAAGCGCGCTTAATCTCGGCGTCGGTGGCATCCTTTGAGACACCGAGAGCTTGGTAGGGGTCCTCGGCCATCGGTACTTCTCGACCACCGGGGAGTCTTCAACCTGCTTGAGTCTGGCAGCGATGTGATAATGAGATTGAGTCTATTGGAGGTATCATGGCAGTTGGGTGGGCAGTATTCCGCAACTATGTCGAGCACGCGAAGGAAATCTATGGTGACATCACCGATTACCCACGATTCTTCTTGATGCCTCCAACAGCATTGGTGGAGGCAGACGAACAAGGTAACAATGTGGTTGCACTGAGTTCTGCCGAGGACCACATCGACCACGAGGTCGAGTTGGTAATCAAGCTTGGAGCGGATCTTGAGCCGGCTGAGATGTGTGTAGGTAACGACACAACAAATAGGACTCGTCAGACTCTCGCCAAGAAAAAAGGCTGGCCATGGCTCGAGGGCAAGGGGTTCACCGGCTCAGGTGTTCTGGGGACCTGGACTGCTTGGGATCCCAATCCAGTAGAAATTGGCCTGTCTATCAATGGAGAAGTCAGGCAGCAAGCCTCGACTAATCTTATGGTACACTCTGTTGAGTCTATTCTTGGACACCTGAAGAACTGGTATGAGCCCTCTCCGGGTGACCTCATTTGGACAGGTACACCGAAGGGTGTCGGACCAATGAATGAGGGCGATTTGGTCGAGTGTTGGATGAAGAACTCGGAAGGAATAACAGTGAGTATGCTCAACGCGAAATGCGTAGTTTGAAAGAATTGGAAATTAATCCTAAAATTTCATAACTGCTTGGGTGTCATGTGGTATTCATGCCTAATTACGAGATAATAGATACAGAAGGTTTGAGAATGGTGAAAGTGGCCCTGAATGGAGAAACTGTCAGAGGGGAATCTGGGGCTCTACATTACATGAGAGGTAACATAGAAATGGTCACTAAGAGGCCAAGTGCTGGAGGATTTCTCAAGTCTATGGTCTCGGGAGAAGATGTCTTCCGGCCCACGTTCTCTGGAACGGGTGAGATCTATTTTGGCCCCCCTACCTTTGGTCAGTACCACATAATGGAGCTAAACGGCAACTCAATGATCCTAGATCAGGGAGCATACATCTGCTCCGACGCCGGGATCGAAGTTGGGATGATCAGGAA